>CAYQMZ010000003.1:29330-44251 GCA_964418725.1 uncultured Pirellulaceae bacterium | reverse complement strand
TGTTGTGAGTTGGCCACCATAAAAGTTCAAGTTGTCGACATCAGTCAGCAGGGCCGTCTAATCAATGAAGACACCCGTGTCGTTCTCTGTGTAAGTCTCTCCGCCACCGGAAAGTGTCACGACCGGATCGTCATTTTGCGCTGTTACGCTCAGTGACGCGCTTTCCGTATTTGCACTGAAGGCTGTGGAGCCACCGTTGGACGAAACGTCGACGATATCGCCGATCGAGCCGGAGGTCTGGTCCCAAGCATGGAACGTGATGTTGCCAACAGGCCCTGAGTAGTCGGCGGTAGGTAAGAAGCGGACCAGGTTGGTGTCCGCCAGTAGTCGTGCTGTCGACGTCGTTACGGATCCGAAAGACAGCCAGCTTGTACCGCCGTCGAGCGAATATTGCCAATCACCATTGGTGTTGTTGACTCCGACCACGGCCCAGCCTTCGGCCACCCCGTCGGGATCAGTGATCCGATCTCCGCCGTCGCTGGCGATAACGGCTGAAATCAGATCGCCACTTGGATTTACCGAGTCCTCTAGCACGTCGGTCAACACCAGCGTGCCGGAGGCATCCAGCGTCGGAGCGTCATTCACAGCGGTTACCGTGAGGTCGGCGGTCTCCAGTGCTGCCGAAAAGGCGGTTGTTCCGCCACTGCTGCTTGCATCTTGCAGAGAACCGCTCGGCCCTAACGTTCGATCCCAAGCCCGAAACGAAATGGCATTGGACACGATGCCATTGAAGTCAGCATCTGGCTCAAAGTAGATTCGAGTGTTTGAGTTTGCGTTCAGCACACGCGCGGAAGATCCGCTGACCGCGCCGAGTGCGTTCCAGTTGATTCCTGCGTCGAGGCTGTACCACCACGTTCCGTTGGCAACGTCTGCGGCCGTGATTGCAATACCGGGATTGTCACCGTCGATATCGCTGATAATGGTCGCATTCGCGAAAGCATCAAGTTGTGTTCCAACGGCCCCAGATGGAAATCCACTGTCTTCAAGCTGCGTCGACAATGTAACGCTCGTCGAATTGTCGAGTACGGGAGCGTCGTTTACGTCGGAGACTGTGATCTCGGCAGATTCCGTGGCGGAACTATAAGGTGTCGTGCCACCATTGCTGACGACACTGACCTTAGTGCCTTGGCTTCCAGACGATCTATCCCATGCTCGAAACTCGATCGTTTCAGTACCGCCGATGGCTCCATCTGGATTGAATCGCAGCAGATCGGAATTGCGTAGGAGCAGCGCCGAAGCGTCCGATACAATGCCAACATCGGACCAACCGAGCCCTCCGTTGGTCGAGAATTCCCAGTGTCCCGTTGCGTTAGTGCTCGACGTTACGGCGATCCCCTCAGGGTCACCATCGATGTCAGTAATGCGATCACCGCCAGGACTCGAAATGATGAACGCAATGAACTCGCCGGAATTGTTCGCATCGTCTTCGGTAATCGGGCTGGCCGTCATGGCCCCCGAGTTATCCAGCAACGGGGCATCGTTCACAGGCAGAACGTTTACCGTGGCGCTCACGTCGGGGCTTGATAACGCGTCCCCATCATCTACTGCAACTAGGTCGAAGGCTGCCATGACACCGTGTGCGTCGCTGCCAGGAGTCCAGTAGGCATTCAAGGTTGCGTCAATCGTGTCGTTTGAGCCTGAGGCAAACGCCGTCGCTGTACCCGCTGACGTTCCAATCAGCAGAGTTCCAGAAGTGACGCCCGTGACTTGGAACGCGTCAACCGTTCCGTCGACATCTGACTCATCGCCCTGCAACAGGAGGTCGCTCAAGCCGATCTCGACGCTAGCGTCTTCGTTGACCGTGGCGACCGGACCAGAAAATGACGTTAACGTCGGTGGGTCATTCGACGCTGCGACGGCAATAGTTCGTGTATGGACGTTCGAGTCGTCGTCACCGTCGCTCACTGTTAACGTGATGGTGCGTGTCGATTCCGTGGGGTCTTCGCTTGTGTTGGCATAGGTGACGGATCGCAGCACTGTTTCGTACTGGCTGAGCCAAGCATTACCAAGGAGGCTCAGTTCGCCAGTCCCTGCATTCCATGTGGAAGCGATACCGAACTGATCGGTCGCGGCCAACACATCTTCGCCATTTACGTAATTGGCACTGATTTCGACGACGGCCGATTCAAGCCGCTGGTCGTCCAAGTCTCCGATTGGAAGCCAGCTATGTACGGTGAGAGCCGGATCATTTTCGTCGTAATCTAGTGTCGAAAGCACGACGTCTTCGACGGCTCGCACCTCAACATTATCCAGGTAGCCACGTACTCCCGAATGGTCGGCAGATGTGTCGGTGAATTCGATTGTTGTGGAGGTTGCGTCCGCCACAAACGTAAATGAGTAAGGCTGCACGGTGGCGTTTGCCACAGTGGATGTGAGGTCCTCGTTTAGGTTTTCTGTGGCTCCGTTGATAGTTGCATTGAGTGACTGGCTCTGCGTTGCACTCTTATCACCGTAGTCGAATTGCAGAAAATACGTTTCTCCGATCGTGGTGGAAAACGTCTGGGAAAGCGATCCATTGGCTCCACCAATCTGGCCAAATCGAACTTCGCCGCCGCTCCAATCTGTATTGCCGGCAACGGTCCAGTCGCTCAGGTCTGAATCGAACCGGGCGTTTGAGATTTCGTTTCCATCCAGAAGCTTTGGTGCGTCGTTTACGGCATTGACGGTTACTTCGAGTGTGTCACTGACGAATGCACTGCCGGCTGCCAGTGCTCCGATCTCTTCTGCGGACAGGGCTCGACTAAATACGTGTGCTTCGTCGATGAGGCCTTCGAATTCATAGCCAGCGACGCCGTTGCCATGCGTTCCGATCATTGCGTCCGCGCCTTGCGAATACACGATCGAACTCGCTGCAGCGCTGGACACCAACTCAACTCCGTCCAGGTAGAGCGTATGTTCGTTCGCCGCATCGTCGAAGACGTAGGCCACGTGACGCCAGCCTGTCCCTGCGATTGTGAGATTACTGGCAAGCCCCTGCCAGGTTGTTCCGTCGAAGTAGGCACCGCCGAGTCCTTCAAAGTCATCGTCGGCACGAAGCACTAGGTTGTCGCCAAGTGAAATGATCTCGGCACCGGAGATGTCGGACGTTGTGAGGTTCACCCAAGCCGCTAGAGTCGCGTTCGCTGGATTTCCGTAGTTTCCGGTCACCTGCACGAAGTCCCCGGTTCCATCTAGCGACAAGACGTTTCCGCGTTCTGTGTCCGTTGTACTCGCGGCGTCACCAATGAGAACTCCGTCATGCGTTGTACCGGCGCTGGTGTCTTCAGCACCGCTATCGAAGGTGTAGCGTCCCTGAAGATCGGCATGAAGTGATGTAGTGACGTTGAGTGTGGACGTGCCGAAGAAGTTGGCATCCGGAGTAAACGTCAAGCCATCCAATGCTGTGTTAAGGTCCGTCTCTGTGCCGTTGAACGTCAATTGGCTCGATCCGTCTGCACCGTCCACCGGCGTGAGCCCTGTAGTGCCAGATAGGTCAAGAACGCCGTTGTCGACGGATAGCGAAAGCTGTAGCTCGCGATTGGTGGCAAGCTGCGAGTCGCTTACCGATATTGAGTTCCCGCCCGCGATATCGAACGTAAGCACGTCGTCTTCGTCGACTGACTGTGCAACGGGCAGCGAGTGATTCGCATCTAACCCATTATCTAAAGTGACCGTGAGCGTCTCCTGATAGCTTTGTCCCGCGACGTCAACGACCGTCACGTCGACACTATGAGCAGAGTTTGCCTCGAAATCTAAGGTGCTCGAAGCGGCAACGGAGATCTCTCCCGTTTGGCCGTCAATCTGAAAGTTGTTCGAAGGGTCACTTAGGCTGTAAACCGAACTGGTCAGAACGTCGGCTACTTTCCATTCGATAACGTACGCGTTGTTACTTCCCAGCGTGTCATCCGCCCAACTACCATCAGCGATGATTCGCGCGAAGTCTTCACCAGGGCTCTCCGACTGCCCGAAAACTGGAGCGAAGTAGCCGGGCGAAGCTCCACCAGCCGCCCCGCCAGTCCAGAATTGGTCCGTCGATTCAGCGTCATCCTGCAACCAGTTCCAATTGCCATCGTCGTTCGTGTCACGAGCCCCTATCCAAATGTCGTTGCCGCTGTCGATAACAAACTGTCGAACAAGGCTGTTCTCGTAATTCGAATCGATGGTCACTAGCTGGCCAGTAACGCCTTGGATGTGTGCCGACGTGGCATCGGAAAGGGCAGCCCCAAAGTCAGCCGGTGTGTTTACGAATCGATAGAATTTCTGAGTTGCGGCATCGTAGGAAAGCGTTGGGTCGGCGGACAATACGCTCGAAACCCCATCGAGCACTTCGACGACTCGGACTTCAGATATCAATGCCCCCGTGCCGCCCGACGAACTCAGCGAAGTGAATTGCAGGTCCTCGGTCGAACCGTCTGCTGTAAACTCGAAGCTTCTTTGATCCCATAACAAATTCGAAGATAGCCAATCCGGTGTGGATTGGTGCGTAAAGTCCTGCGACTGCCCTGCCACGCTGACTCGCAGTTGCTGATACTTGTCGCTACCGGCGTAGTTGCCAGACAATGCAAATAGGACTTGGTACTGTCGACCTTGCGTCGTGCTGATCGTCTGGCTGATTGCCCCCGGACTCGAACCATCCAAATCGATTGCTAGACCGCCAAACGGACCTCGCTCGTGGCTAGTTTCCAGACCCACACTGCCGGCAACTACTTCCCAATTCCCGAAGGTCTGTCCGGACGTAAATTCGGTATAGGAGCTCACGCCGGCTTCAAGAAACTGACCGTCCTCCACGAGATCCAAATTCGTGGCTGGATTCCCCGGCCTTGCATGACCAACGCTTAGGTTCGTTAAGGCATTTTCGCTGACGTGCAGATCATCTACTGGGTCGCTCGTGCTGAAGCCGGCCCCGACCGCATGACCGACGGTCAAGTTGTTTTCGGAGCCTGTGCCAGCGGTCACAGTGTCGATCACTTGATTCGATCCATTGAACCCGTCGAACTGCCAGTTTGCGATCAACCCGGCACTCGTCGCTTCGGCAGGAGTAACGTCCAGCTTCTGCTGATGGCTGAGGCTGATTTCAGTCGCGCTACGTGCATGATCCCAAACACGGAAGTCGTGAATTGTGCCCCGAAACGCTTCCGTTGAATCGAGACTTCCTGTCGCGAAGTCAACGTGCTGTCCGACAACAAAATCTGTACCACCGGTGCTGCCGGGTTGAGATGCGACCGAGGTCGCCTCCGCGAATTCTCCATCGACGAAGAATGAAACGTCGCCGGTAGATGCGTCCCAGGTCACGGCGAGAGAGTGAATTCCGCCATCAAACAAGTGGCTGTAGGTCGACGATGACGTCATCCCGGACCAATCTAAGGTGCCATCGGCGTGGATCGCCAAGAAGGATTGCGCATTGCCTGGATCGCGATGCGAATAGAGCGTCGCCATAGAGTCAATATTCGTTAGATCCGCAAACAGGACCTCGAAGGTGTGCCCGTCAGCCCCCAACAGGAAGTTGGCGTCACCCGTGGCAAAGTAGGCATCGTTTCCGCCGTCCAGATTTAGCTCAATGCCGCTCGAAAGATCGGTGGGCGCCGTATCAGGCTCCGCAACATTCTGGATCGAGATGTCGTATTGTGTGTCGTATGTATTCCCGTCGACGTCTTCTACACGAACCGTCAAGCTGTGTGACGAATTTGCGTCGTGATCCAGTGTTGAACGATCAGCCACCGAGATTTCGCCGGAACTGCTGTCAATCGCAAATGCACCAGAGACAGTCTGGTTTTGAATCGAATAGACAAGTGGCTGCTCGCCCGCGCCGCCTGCGTTATCCAAGACCTGGTCCGCATCGTATTCGATTATCGACTTATGCGTGCCGGTTCCGTCGACGTCATCCCACAGTCCTGTTGAAGCGAAGATCTTGGCGTAGTCTTGATTTCCTCCGAAGTCATTGGGGTTACCGGTATCCCAGTTGCTGTAGGCGCCTTCTACGGCGAAGCCATTACCATTTCCTTGCCAGAATGTCTCACCAACAATCTGGTCACTCCAGCGCCATTCTCCTTCGACCGCGTTGTCCGACGCTCGCAAATAGGCCTGGGACGCTCCTTGCGCGTTGAGTATGTCGACAATCTGCTGGTTTTCCGTTGCGGATCGGATTGAAACCAATTCGCCACTGATTCCGTTGAGGCTAGTCGACAAGGCGTTTGCGCTGACAGTCGCCCAGTCCGCACCCGCGTCAACGTACTCGTAGAATTTCCCAGTTACAGCGTTGTAGTAGAGGTTTGGGTTGGAACCCAATAGCGTGGCTATCAAAGAATCGCGGTCGGTATCTGTCCCAGATACTCTGCCTACGACCGCTCCTGCTTTGGCGGTTTCTTTAACGCTGAACGTCAGCACGGGGTCGCTCGGGATAAAACCAGCCTGACCAGTATGGCTTACCGACAGATTGTTGCCCGCTACGGTCTCGGCAATCTCGCCACTGGTTGAAAGGTTGTTGAAGCTCCATTGTGCGACCAATCCTGGTTCGCTTCTCGTCAGCTCACTTTGATAGCTTGTGGCTATCTCCACGTCAGTACGCACACCATCAAAGAACCGCACGCGTCGAAGATCTGCCTTTAACGACTGCGTGGGGTCGAAGGTCCCGCCGAGCGTGTCTTGATCATTGCCGATCACCAAATCGCCGCCGGCAGCCAGCGTGTGGTTCGACTGGAATCCTCCAACCGAATCTTCCAGGGTTCCATCGATGTACATCGACAGCGTTCCCGTTGGGCCATCCCACGTTATTCCGAGCGTGCGATTCACGCCGTCATCAAGCACCTCGGTGGGCGTCGTGAAGGTATGCGTTGATCCGTTGATAACCACTTCAAGCTGGCCCGAACCATTTACCAGCACAGCCAGTTCATTGCCCTCTGCCGGCACGGCGTAGTCCAGCAGGTAGGGCGTGTCCGATCCGGAACCAGAAATGGACGCTTCGAATTCCAACGTGAACGACGTTAGGCCCGCTAGAATCGCATCGCCGTCATCAGCCAGCAAATACGCGTCGTCACCACCATCTGAATTCAGACGAAGAGCACCGCCATTGGCTGCGGTGATCGGCGTCTTCAGAAAGCCAGCTTCCCGGAAGTCCGCTTCGGAACTTCCAAAGCTGTCTGGCAAATCGGCTGACGGATTGTCTAACGTACCGTTGGAATCAATGTAGTTGGCAGTTAGTCCCGCCGACTGTCCGCCCTCGACAAAGTCGACACGACCATCGTTGTCGCTATCATCATCGAGATAATCGGGCGTCCCGTCGTTGTCTGAATCGACGGGGCTTAGCCCGCCAGCATATGCCGTATCGACTCCGTTCCCATCCCAAACGCTGTTTGGAGCGACGTAGCTGCCCGTCGCCTGAGCCTCGACATTGTCCGGGATGGCATCTCCATCGCTATCGACATCCAACGAATTCGCGAGGCCATCCCCATCCGTGTCGGCGATGCCACCGGATGCAAGGCTGTACTGGTTGACTTGGTCTGTGTCGTCGTCGACTACGTACAGTTTGCTGCCAGTCGCGTTAAAGGTGACACCGGCGGGAAAGGCTCCTCCCGCCCCGAGCGACTGCGTTGTGTCAAAAGTCACGGTACCAGTCAGATCAAAAGGGGTTTGTACGTTGTAGGCATGAATTGAATCTGAGTCGGAACCAACCACGAAGAGTCGTGCACCGTCCGCGGAGAAGGCGATGTCGTGCGGTGTCGTTTCTTGAGCGGAAGGCGAAAAAGAACCATCCACCGTTACAACGGAACTCAGGTCGAAGGGACTGCTGACGGAATGTTGGACGATATCCGCGCTTCCAATGTCCGCCGCATAAAACTTTGATCCGTCGGAGTCGAAAGTGATGCCTCTCGCACTCGAGAGAGAGTATGTATGAGCGTGCGTCACTCCGCTGGTAACATCAAACGGTGTCGATAGATCAAACGAGTAGACGGCGTTTCCTGATACTCCCGTGATGAACAGCGTCTGTCCGTCGTTGCTGAATTCCAAGTCTCGGACAGCGGTATCATGCGCCGAGGCATCGAAGGCCCCGTCTGTCGACACGCCACTCGTCAAGTCGAAGGGGGTGGTTACCGAGAACTGCGTTACGGTGTCCGAGTCGTCCCCAATCACGAACAGCTTGGTTCCGTCATGACTGAATTCAAGATCACGTGGGCTATTGTCCGTTGCAGACACGTCCACGCTTCCGTCGGGGGCGATGACGGCAATGCTGAAGCCGACGAAGTCTTCCGTCGCATCGAGAAGCCCATCGTTGTCGTCGTCTTGGTCGACGTCGTTCGTGTATCCATCGCTGTCGGTATCGAGTTCACCGCCAGTATGAGTGATCAATTCACCCACATCTGTTGCGGTAAGGGCTCTGTTGTAGATCCGTGCGTCATCGATAAGGCCATCGAAATTGTCGCCAACTTGCGAGCCGTCGCCCCATGCCAACAGGTCCGCGTCGGTGACGTCATCGAAGAAGTTAGTTGAGGCTGCGGTTCCTGTTGCGTACGCAAGCGACTGTGCCGCCCCATTGATGAAAACACCATTGCCGGAAGCGTCGACTGTTACCGCGATGTGCGTCCATGAATCTGCCGAAAGATCGGCCGATTCCGTCACTGCGTTCAGCAGTTCGACACCGCCCTCGCTGATGTAAAGCTGTATTTCGTCACCCGACAAAGAAACCGCAAATCGCGAGTCAGGGTCGCCGCTGTCGGAGACTTCGAATAGCGTGCTAACGGGCCCAATGCTGTCTGGATTAATCCACAACGCAACGGTGCCTTCAGCAATTGACGCGAAGTCTCCAACATGCGCAGACACGTCCACAAGGTCATCGACACCGTCGAGGCTTACTTTACCTGCACCGACTGAGTTTGTGGCAGCATCGTTGTTGATCAGGGCTCCACCAGCTAGCAAGCCGTCGTTGTCATTCCCGCTGAAGTCGGATGCATCAAAATCGAACGTCTGATGTAGCTGGAGATCTGTAGTGATATCGAGCGATCCGAACCACGAAGACTGAAGGCTCGCGGAGAAAGCCATGTCCGTTTCGATCAGGCCCGTTTCGAATTCCAGCTCCCAATCACCGCCAAGCGACACGTGTCCAGTTGTGTTGTCGCTTGCCATCACATCTGCACCACTTAGCGTGCTGATGTTCTCCACCAACTCTTTGCCCGCCTCGGTGCCAGCTAGATCGCAACCGTAAAACAGAATATCGGCATCGGCAGTTAGGGATGCAGACCACCTTGCAACTTCGCCGGCGTAGTTTTGGATGTTGTCGTTAGATAGAGTCGAATTCCCAAGCTGAACAGTCCCTTCGCCGCCATGCGACACGATATGAACGGCTGCAACGTCGGATCGCCCATCGAGTGCCTCGGAAATCTGGGTGACGCCATCTTCTTGCGCATCTAGTAGCACCAGCTCGAGATTCGCCCCCAACTCGCCCACCAGGTCATTCAGCAACTGGTTAACGTCGGGCACGCTGAGGTCAACGACGACTATCTGTACGTCTGCATCTACGTCAGGTTGCAATATTGCATCACCCAAATCGATGGCGTAGTCGTCCATCTGAGGCGACCATTCATCAATGGAAGCGAGGTGATGCGGCGCGATATCGTGATGCCCATTTTCGACATGCACATCCAAATCATGTTCAATCGCGTCCTGGTTAGGTAGTTCCTCGACAGCAAGATCGAGAGGCGCAGCGTCGAACAGAACTCGCTGTTCGAGCAAGGAATAATCGCGTACGCGAGCACCGTAACGTCGCAAATCACGCGATTCGCTGCGTTTCTTTCTCAACGCCTCAAAAAGTTGCGTCAATTTCCTTGCGTCCATCGGACTCCAGCTTGGTTACCCTTCTGCATGTTGAGAATCGTCAACAATCCAAGCCTATCACCTGGGATATCGATTCCGACAAAAACGATTGGAGCCCCTCACTTTGTGGCAACCGCTTGGGCGGGTTATTCGGTGCATCCATGTCCTCGTACTTCTGGCGGTCCGGTTGCGCTGCATGTAGCGAATGAGAGGCGGGCCCGAAAGCCCTGAAGATCGCGATATTGAGGGTTGCAGTGCCGGCGGGACGGGCGCAGCATTGTCCAATCGTCTGCTTGGCGCGACGGCCTGAGCCTGGGAGCCTTATGCCTGCGTGGCGATGGGTACCAGAAGTCGATGCCTGCTTCAGAGCCCGAACAATCAATTATTGGAGCCTGTGATGTTACGTTGCTTGTTCAGCTTGGGTCTTGTAGTCGCGGTTCAGTCACAGTGCTGGTCGCAGGATTTGCAGCTTGAAGAGGGAGCAGTCGGCCAGTACCTGGCTTTGAAGAGTTTGCAACACAACGGCAGCGTGCTTCACGTCGTCGCGCACCCAGACGACGAAGACGGGGCGATGCTTGCGTATTGCGCTCGTGGGTTGGGCGCTCGAACCATGCTGTTTAGCATCACGCGAGGTGAAGGTGGTGCCAACATGATTTCGTCGCACTTCTTTGATGAATTGGGAGCGTTGCGGACGCTAGAGCACCTCAAAGCTGCGAGCTACTATGGCATCGAGGTTTTCTACTCGCGAGCGGCTGATTACGGCTATTCGAAGACTCTCCGCGAGGCAATGAGTCAGTGGGACAACGGACTGCCGATTCTCAAGGATCTAGTCGAAGTGATTCGTCGCGAGCAACCGACGGTGATCGTCAGCCGCTTTGCAGGCGATCCTCGTGATGGTCACGGTCACCATCAAATGGCAGGCGTGCTTAGCCGAAAAGCGTTCGAAGCCGCTGCAGACCCGCAACAGTTTCCAGAGCAAATTGCTGCCGGACTGGCGCCTTGGCAAGCGAAGAAGCTCTACGTGAGAGCAGGTTCCCCTTGGCGGAAGCCAGAACCAGGGGCTTGGTCGATCGAGTTGCCCGTCGGCAAATACGACCCCGTGATTGGTAAGTCCTATGCACAGGTCGCTCGTTTCGGGCTTGGTTTTCAACGTTCTCAAGGTATCACCGGACACGACGCCGACGCTGGAAGCAAGTCGTCGTACTACCGGTTGATGCGCACTGCGGGATCAACAACAAAAGACAGCATTCAGTCCGCCGGAGATTCAGCACTCACCACTGAAGAATCGTTCTTCGACAACGTCGATGTTTCTTGGTCCGCGCTACTTGGCGGTAATTCTTCGGGTAACTCCAAGATTGCCACCGAGCTGAAGGCAATTGACGGGCAATTGCAAAGCCTCTTTGAAAAATGGAATCCTCGGACGCCACAAGCACTAATTCCTGCGATGTGTTCCGTAACCAAGAGTGTGATCCGGCTTCGCGATCAGACAAGACGACTGCCCGCCGCCGACCGAGCGCTAGCGCGACTGGCAAAGCAACTTGAGCGAGCCACGATTCGCCTTTCCGGTATCGAGCTCAAGGCATGGGCAACGGACGCTGACGGAGAAGAAATTAACTTTGCTACCCCCGGAGAGAAACTCAACATCGAGATTAGGTTGGCAAACCAGAGTTCGAGTGAAATTCAGGTACCGATGTTCCTTTGGAGCTTACGTCTCAAACATCGCGATAACGAATTGCCTCGCTTTGCTGGTGGCGAAATTTCTAGCCCACAGCCGTCACTGTTGCCCAGTGAGTCGCTGGCGATCTCGCACGCATTGACAATTCCGGTAGATGCCCAGATCACGCGGCCACATTGGTCCCGCGAAGACATCGCCAGCCCAACCTACGACGTTCGGGTTGGCGGTCAACAGCGACCGATGCCTCGTCAGCCCATCGAAGTGAGTGGAAGGATTCGGATCAACGGAACGCCGATGGATGTCCTCACGACTCTCGAGGTGCGGCGGCGCGATCCGGAATTTGGCAACGTTCGATATCCCTTATCGATCGTTCCCGATAAGAGCCTATCCTTCGAGTTGTCTAAACGAATTGTTCCCAACGATGGCGAAGGATTTAAGACGCAACTGACGGTTCGTAGCAACACGAAGTCTCCGAATTCGGCGACCGTAAGCCTCAAGCTGCCCCCCGGGTGGACTTCTGCCCC
Organism: uncultured Pirellulaceae bacterium; assembly: GCA_964418725.1. Classification (GTDB taxonomy): domain Bacteria; phylum Planctomycetota; class Planctomycetia; order Pirellulales; family Pirellulaceae; genus CAYNJG01. The sequence continues at coordinate 32,269 of CAYQMZ010000003.1, read as the reverse complement.
TGACACGGCCAACGTGCAATTTCAGCGAGAAGGCGATGTCTCGACTGTCGGCTTTGACGTATCAGTGCCAGCGAATGCGGCGGATACGCGACATACGATTACCGCCGTGGCGAAGTCTAGTGCTGGCGAGTTCTCGGAGGGATTCGAAACGGTAACGGCTCGCGATCTGGACCGCATGAATGTCTTTCATGGCGCAACGCAACAGGTAACGCTGGTCGACGTGAGAGTCGCAGGGATGCCAAGAGTAGGCTACATCACGGGTTCTGGGGATAAGGTTGCCGAGTCCCTGGCACCGCTTGGCATTGCCCCGACAATTCTGTCAGAGTCGGACCTTGCGAAGGGAAATCTGCAGCAATTCGATGTCATCTTTGTCGGCGTCCGCGCCTACGCAGTTCGAGATGATGTTCGGACACACAATGCCCGACTGCTGAACTACGTGCGTAAGGGAGGCGTGCTGATCGTACAGTATCAGACTCCAGAGTTTGACCAGAACTTTGGGCCCTACCCATACGTCATGGGGCCCGGTCCCGAAGAAGTCAGCGAGGAGGATGCCGCGGTGACGATCTTGCAGCCGCAACACAGCCTCTTCAAATTTCCAAACAAGATTACGGAGCGAGACTTCGACGGCTGGTTTGAACAGCGTGGCTCCAAATTCCTAGCAAGCTGGGACAAACAGTACACGCCGTTGTTAGAATGCCACGACACTGGTCAGGCCCCGCAACAGGGCGGTCAGATGATCGCGCAATTTGGCAAGGGCGTTTACGTTTACAGCGCGTACGCTTGGTATCGTCAGTTACCGCAAGGTGTACCCGGTGCATACCGCCTGTTTGCCAACATGCTTTCCCTCCCCGAATCGGATTTGGTGAAATGAATAACTTGATATGCCTTGTTTTCTTGTTGGCTGCCCCTACGTTCGCCGTAGCCCAGGCAAAGCCCGTCAAGCCGCAGCCTCAAGCTCACGCACACAATGACTACGAGCACGACCGTCCGTTACTGGACGCATTGAGCCACGGATTTTGCAGCGTTGAGGCTGATGTTTTTGCCATTGATGGGGAATTGCGAGTCGGTCACTACCGACGCGACACTAGGCCCGGGAGAACGCTGCAGAAACTCTACTTAGATCCCATTCGCGAATTGGTGAAAAAGAATGGTGGACGCGTCTATAAGAACGGTCCAGTCTTTTCTCTGTTGATCGATTTCAAGACGGAGGCGGAAGAGACGTACGCGTTGCTTCGGCCAACGTTGGCCAACTATCGCGAGATGCTGACTTCGGCCAATGACAAAACGCCGCCCGCCGTATCGATCGTTATCAGCGGCAACCGCCCGTTCAAGACGATTGAGGCCGACAAACAACGACTCTGCGGGCTTGATGGTCGACTATCCGACCTGGATTCCAAGCTTCCTGCCAGCCTGATGCCCATGATCAGCGATAATTGGCGAAACCATTTCAAGTGGCGAGGTGAAGGAGAGTTTCCGGAAGTCGAACAGCAGAAACTGAAGAACGCGGTGCAGAAGTCGCATGCGGCAGGTCGGCGTCTACGCTTCTGGGCCACACCGGAAAATGAGAGGCTCTGGGCCGTGCTGGCGAAAGCTGGCGTTGACCACATCAACACAGATAAGCTCGCCCAGTTGGAAGCCTTCCTGGTGGAAATGGCTTCTCAGGATTGAGAGCCGGCTGACATCTCAGCGATGGCGAAACGTTACGAGGCGAGGCTCAATACTTCAGCGACATTCTCGTGTTCGTTTGGTTTAGAATGTCGAGCCCTCCCTTAGCCTGACAACGCCCACGGTACGCCTCTATGTTGTGTCGCATCACTTTCGTTTGCCTCGTATGCATTCAACTTGTCCTGGCGGACCAGCCAATCTCGCCCGAAGACCAAAAGTTCCGCGAAGGTGGTCTATCTCCGCAAGCATCCATGCAGCAGATGGTGGTCGCCGAAGATCTAAAGCTGCAGCAGGTGTTGGCGGAGCCCGTGGTCAAACAACCGGTCTTCACCAACTTTGATGAGCAAGGTCGAATGTGGGTAGTGCAGTATCTGCAGTACCCGCACCCAGCCGGTCTGAAGATCGTCAGCCACGACCAGTATTGGCGAAACGTCTACGATAAGGTCCCGCCGGCGCCGCCCAACCACTTTCGCGGCAAGGACAAGATCACAATTCACGAGGACTCTAACGGCGACGGTGCATACGACAAGCACAAGACGTTCGTCGACGGACTTAATATGGTAACGGCCGTCGAGCATGGTCGCGGCGGTCATTGGGTTTTGAATCCACCATACCTGCTCTTCTACCCAGACGCCGATGGGGACGACGTTCCGGACGCGGATCCAGTTGTACACTTGGCTGGCTTTGGGTTAGAGGACAGCCATTCGTTTGCGAATAGCTTGCGATGGGGCCCTGATGGTTGGCTCTACGGTGCGCAAGGGAGCACGGTCACCGCAAACATTACGAGACCTGGCCTGGACGGCCCCGACGCAAAACCGATCTATAGCCAGGGGCAGAACATCTGGCGATACCACCCTGAAACGCGGCAATACGAAGTCTTTGCAGAAGGTGGTGGAAACGCTTTTGGTGTCGAAATTGACACCGTGGGGAGAATCTTCTCCGGACACAATGGCGGGAACACACGCGGCTTTCACTATCCACAGGGCGGCTACCTTCGCAAAGGTTTTACGAAACACGGGCCGCTGTCCAACCCCTATGCGTTTGGCTACTTCGACGGCATGAAGCACCATGACGTCGAACGATTTACGCACAACTTTGTGATCTACGAAGGCGATGCGTTACCCACACACTACAACGGAAAACTATTCGGTGTCGAACCGATCCAGGGCAGAATCGTTGTCGCCGACATCCGCCCCGACGGTTCTTCCTTTCGAACAAGCGATGAATCAAGGCCCATTACGTCCAAAGACTCCTGGTTTCGCCCAGTCGATATC
>CAYQMZ010000003.1:26668-29320 GCA_964418725.1 uncultured Pirellulaceae bacterium | reverse complement strand
GTCGATATCAAGGTGGGGCCTGACGGTGCCGTCTATGTGTGTGATTGGTACGACGGACAAGTCAATCACTACAAGAACCACCAGGGAAATATCGACCCGACTAACGGACGCATTTATCGCATCGCCGCCGAACGAGACAGCGATTACCAGTTGGGCGATCTTTCGAAGCTGAGTTCAGACAATTTGGTTGACCTCTTATCACATCCGAACCGGTGGGTACGACAAACCACGCTCAGGTTGCTCGGAGATCGTAAAGACAAGAGCGTGTCGGGCCGCCTGCGGAAGATTCTGGGAGAGCAGAATGGGCAAGTTGCACTTGAAGCCCTTTGGGCCCTAAACCTGATCGGGGGATTAGACAGCGAGTTGTACGCACTCGGCCTGGGGCACGAAAATCCATACGTTCGAATCTGGGCTGTTCGACTGCTAGGCGACCAACGCAGTGTCGGTGAGCAGGGCGAGCGACTCGTGCGATTGGCATCAACGGAAACGGACGTCGAAGTTCGCCAACAGTTGGCAGCTTCTGCTAGGAGGATGCGATCCGATCACAGATTGAGAATTCTGCTGAATCTGCTTCGTCACGATGAAGACACAGCAGATGTTTACCAACCGCTAATGATTTGGTGGGGAATCGAGTCTTGCTGCCGCGACGACGCAAACCAAGTGATAGAGGCGTTCGAAACTCAGACTGATCTGTGGCGATCCAAGATTTCGAACCAATGGATCCTAAGCAGACTAATGCAGCGTTTTGCCATGGAAGGTTCGCGAGCCGATCTTCAGCGATGTGCAAGGCTGCTGTCTGCCGCTCCCAAGGCAGAAGCTAAGACCGTGCTCATGAAGGGGTTTGAAGAGGCCTACCGAGGACGGCCACTTCCTCAGCTGCCTGAATCCTTGGCAAGCGAAATCGCAAAGGTTGGTGGCGGCAGCCTGCCCCTGCGTCTGCGACAGGGCAGCAAGCAAGCGTCAAAAGAGGCATTGGTCACGATTGCCGATCCATCCATTGCCGCGAATTCCCGAATCGAGTTGATCCGGCTTGCCGGGGAATTACGAATCGAAGGCTTGCCGGCAGTCATCTGCGAGTTTGCAGCAGATCCGAAAACCGATGCGGTGATTAGGCAGGCTGCCATCGGAGCGTTGCAGAACTACACGACCGACGAAGTCGCGACCTGGGCGATAGACGTTTACGAAGGACAAGACAACGCGACGCAGAAGTTGCTGCAAGAATTGCTTTCTTCGCGAGTCGAGTGGGCAAAGGTGATGTTTGCGGGTATCGACGAGCATAAGATCGACCCACTTTCGTTGACCGTTAGCACAGTGCGTCGATGTTCGCTGCTGGCCAACAAGGACGCCACACTTCGCCAGACGATGCTCGACCACGGCATGGACGACACCGGTGCCACGACGCAAGAGATGAAAGCTGAAGTAGACCGCCTATCCGTACTGTTGAACGAACGCACAGGCGACGTCTATCACGGACAAGAACTGTTTCGCAACAACTGCGGCAAATGTCATAAGCTTTTCATCGACGGAGGTGATATTGGCCCTGATCTGACAACGTACCAACGCAGCGACGTGGCCAATATGGTCCTGAACGTGGTCAATCCGAACGCCGAGATTCGCGAGGGCTTTGAAAACTACCTAGTCCTGACGGATGAAGGCCGAGTGATCACTGGCCTGATGGTCGACCGCGACAATAAGGTGGTCGTTCTGCGAACCTCCGAGGGGCAGACCGTCACCATTGATCGCGATTCTATTGAAGAGTCTCGCGTTCTCGGGAAGTCACTCATGCCAGAAGGCTTGCTTAAGTCTCTGACAGACGACGACATCGTCGACCTCTTCTCATACCTCCGAAGTACACAGCCGCTCAACAACTAGAAGACTGGTCACCCCAAACATCGAAAGGCAGACATCATGGTATTTGTGAATGTTCCCGCGACGTTTCTTGCACTTGCTGTTCTGTTGGCCGCTTGCCCAGAGCTGTTTTCGCAAACAGAAGTGTCGAAGACTGCCTCGCGTGTCGAACGCAAGTCGACTTGGCACGGTTTCGATCAATTCCATTTCAAAGTCGCCGATCGCCCAGCGTACATTGTTGTCCCCAAGATACCTGTGCAAGGTCATCCCTGGATTTGGCGAGCGAGATTTCCCGGCTACCACGCTGAAATGGATATCGAGCTGGTCCGACAGGGATTTCACATCGCCTATGTCGACGTTGCAGGCATGTTCGGCAGTCCCAAGGCGATCGAAATCGGCAATGATTTCTATGACGTTGTGACGACGGAATGGAAACTCGCCAAGAAGCCGGCTCTGGAAGGAGTGAGCCGTGGAGGTCTATTTGTCTACAACTGGGCTGCGAAAAATCCAGACAAAGTCTCCTGCATCTACTGTGATACTCCCGTTTGCGACTTCAGAAGTTGGCCGGCAGGGCAGGGGACGGGGATTGGTTCGGCGGACGCTTGGAAACAATGCTTGAAGGCGTATGGCATCAGCGAACAGGCGGCCGACACCTACAACGAAACACCTGTGGGCCAAGCGAAAATCATCGCCGACGCAAAAATTCCAATTCTACATGTCGTGTCGAAAAACGACCGAGTTGTACCTCCAGCAGAAAACACCCATCGGCTGAACACAGCCTTGCAAATGCTCGGGCATTCGATC
>CAYQMZ010000003.1:4985-26658 GCA_964418725.1 uncultured Pirellulaceae bacterium | reverse complement strand
GCACCAAAAAATCGAACGGCCACCATTTCGAACATCCACAACCGGAACACGTCGTCCGCTTTATCGGTCGGCACGCAGGTACACAGCCACTGCCTCAACGGCTACTCAATACATCACGTCGCATCGTATTCCTTGGCGACAGCATCACCTACGCAGGTCACTACGTCACCTATTTTTCGACATGGCTGGAAGAGCACGGCGGCCCGAATCCGCCAATGGTCATCAACGTTGGCCTCCCTAGCGAAACGGTTTCGGGGTTGAGCGAAGAAGGTCATGCAGGCGGACGTTTTCCGCGACCGCATTTGGACGAACGGCTCGAACGGGTATTGCGCGAGACCAAGCCGGACCTCGTGATCGCTTGCTACGGAATCAACTGTGGCATCTACAAGCCATTCGATGCGAAACGTCTGGCGGCCTACGAACGAGGACTGGTCGAATTACGCAACGCAGTCAAAAAGGCGGGTGCTGACATCGTCTTTGTGACGCCACCCACGTTTGACGACCAGAATGCAAAAAAGTCATTTTCCTACGACGCTGTGATGGACAAGTATTCCGCGCACCTACGGCTGCTTGACGGGGCTGGCGGTGACGACTGGACCGTGATTGATCTGCATGGACCGATGAAGCGTGAGTTACAGCGAAGACGAGGTATCGATCCGAAGTTCACATTTCAACCCGACGCTGTCCACCCAAACAAAGCAGGCCATTGGTTTATCGCACAACAACTGATTCGCTGGTTTGGTTACGACAGTGAATTCGCTGACACACCGGAGGAAGCATTTGCAGCCGAAACGTTGCTACTGGTGGAAAAGCGAATGGTGTTGCTCCGTGACGCCTATCTATCGGCCGCCGGACACAAACGTCCCGGAATCCGAAAAGGCAAATCCCTAGAGGCCGCACACGCAACTGCCCAGGAGCTGACTCGACAGCTGCGTGATGCCGGTGAACCAGCTAATTGACGTCGCAGTCTTTTGCCCGGCGACGTAAGCCAAATGGCAACAACCCAAGGATCATTGCACTGAGTTGCGGTTCCGGAATGGGAACGACAACACCGCCGCCCTCTACGCCGAAATTCTGTGACAACGCCAAGAAGTCAGGAAAGCGAACAAACCCGTCGCCATCGAAGTCACCGCTGGACCAACCCGCTTCGGTGGGGAACGCGTTCGCTAGTCGTAAAAAGTCGGCGAACTCCACAGAGCCATTCAAATCCGCATCGCCAAGCTGTGTGCCAACCAGTTCCTCAATCCATATCGCCCGATCGTCCGCTGAAAGCAATTCGTCTGCATTGAGGTCAAACTCGGCAGCGTACTCGCCGCTCAGCACTCGCTCGCTTAGCTGATCGATATCGGGGCTATCAAGAAACCCGCTCGCGTCAAAATCACCCACCAGATCCAACGAGAACTGGAACGTGACCACATCGCTTTCATACCGTGGCGTGCCCTCGCTATTCTGCGCCGGACAGGTCATCTCCGATGTAGACCCGATACGACGCCTCGTATGAATCTTGTTGAGGGCGAGCCACGGCGTAGACGTTGTGCGTCATCGCTCCTGGCCATCTCCATACGCTTCCCGGCAAACCAAGAATCGGTTCGTAGGAAGGTAACGCTGGAGGCCGTTGGTAGACCTCTAACCCCGGGGTCGCTTCAAGTAACTCTACCCAAATCCATGCATCCGCCGGGAGCGAGATGAACCCGCCGGGATTCCATCCATACTGAAAGTTGTAGGACTTCCCTTGCAAGACACTCCATGGCTGTTCCGAGTCGAACGAGAATGGCTCCTCGAGCGGGCGAAGCTTTGGAATCCCGATTGAACTATCAACCTCCACATGGACAGACAGCCCATCAATTGTGACGTCCGCATGCTTCATCGGAGCGCTCAGCATACCCGTCTGTCCGCCACCGATCTGCGGAATAACGGTTTGAGTGAACGCGTTCGGGCCCCATATGCCCCAGACAACTGCGGTTATGAAAAAGAAGACAGTAGACTTCATAGCAATTCCATCAATGGTTTGTAGACGCGCATTGGCTGTAGTAGCCAGCATTGGTTGGACTCGTCTTTGTCTCTATCTGCGACGGGCGAGAGAAAGTAACGCAAGGAAAGCGACTCCAAGTAGCGACAGTGTTCTCGGTTCCGGCACCGAAGTCGTAAAATTGAGTGTCACCGTATCGCTTCCATAGAGCGGTACATTGGCTGCATCCACAAGCTCGCTGCCGGTCGATTCGTCGCCCAGGTAGACGCGGTAGGATGCCGTGTATTCCGACAACTCGGGCTCGGAAACCGCATAGGCGTTATGCGTCATGACGCCGCTCCATTTCCACCGATCCGAGCCATTGCCCGTACCGAGTATCGGGTCGAACGTCATCGCTCGCACCGTCATTTCGGACATAAATCGTCCGCCTTCATACACTTCGAGGTCCGGTGTTGCCGTCTGCAGTTCGACCCAGACAGTCGAACCAAGCGCTGGCGTCCAGACACCGTCTTGCACCCAGCCGTATTGAAAAATTTGGTGTTTGTCGTCAAGTACCGACCAAGCTTCTCCCTGCGCGAACGTGTTGGGTTCGGCCAGCTGACGTAATATCGGCGTCGCCACGTCTTGATCCAGATGGATATGCAGATCTGAACCATCAAAGGAGACTCCGATGTGTTTCATGGGGGCTCCATCGGACACCGAAACTTGACCACCACCAATCATAGGCAGCACAACTGTCGCATTCGAGACAGCAGAAATGCCAAGCAGCAAGGCGACAACGGATAGGGAACGAGAAGACTTCTTGTGAACTTTCATTCTTTAGTGACTTTCGTATTTGTGATTGGACCGCCAAGCGGTGCTGTGTTCTGTTAGTTTTCGGCCGCCGGCAATCGCGCCGCGGTCGCTGGGTTCCAGTGGTCGACACGCCGTTCAATGTCGAACGTGTTTTCGAACCGGTTGTTGGAGACATGGCCGTCGACCCAGAGGTAGTTCGAACGCATCGCATGACGGTGCATTGCGACTTCGGGCGTTCCGCCTAGGTACCAGAAGTGAGCCATGATGTGGTCGGTCTGGGCATTCGTGTTAATCTCGCCTAGCAGCACTGTTCTGGATGTGGCTTCGACACGCTTAAGCTTGGTGAACGTCGGGCCTCGTTCGCGTCCCAGAATCTCGCCAGATTCCGATGACTGCAGCTCGAACCAGACGTTCTTCCCATAGCTCCACGTGTTGTTGCCGCTACGTGACTCATCTGGACACCGATAGATGCCCTCCATCAGGCTTGCTGGCAATCGCCCTCCTGTCGCGTCGACACTTGGTTCGATGTAGGAAGCGATCGCGTAGCCCCACGGCAATTCGCGAAACGCGAACGCTGAATGCGAGCTGCGTGGAAAGCTCCCGTCGTGATCGTCCAGATAGAGATGAAATGCGATGCCAATTTGCTTAAGGTTGTTGATGCATTGCACCCTTCGCGCTGCAGCCCGTGCTGCCTGAACGGCAGGCAACAGAAGACTTAGCAACAACGCGACAATAGCAACCACAACCAGCAATTCGACAAGCGTAAACGCAGTTCGTGCGCGCACAGCCGTCGTCCATTGCAAGTGGAGTACTTGAGCCAACAGTAAGTGCCCAGATCGGGCCTAGAAGCGGCCGCGTGGCGGAGGAGTCGGCGGGGAGTAGGGATCTGGCTCAACAAAGATGAAGCGAGAAACTGTCAGTGCCTCACTTTGAGCGTCGTCAGCTATCGCGAGTGAATTGCCCAGCGGGGCAGCCGTCACGGTCAACCAGACGATATCCAGTCCGCGGCACGACATCGCAACAAGAATAGATGTACCGAGATTCAATTCGGAGTCGATGGAGTTATCACTGGGCGTATCGGTATGAGGCCGATCGCAACAAGAGTCAACGCTTCCGCAGTCACCACCAGTTCCTTCATCTCGCCCCTGATCGCAGCATGTTTCAGTGGTTGATCCAGATTCGGACGAACCGTCGTCGTTGAACCATTCAGAAACGTCCAAACCTGCCGTTCTGGCGGCCTGCAACGCGGTCGATGGTGGCGTTACGCCATTTGTTCGAGCCCAGTCCAAGCGTTGTTGTTGATCACGGCAGCAACAACTGCTCCAGCAGTGTTCCACCGTGCAGCCACAACTGCCACCCTCACACGGGAACCGAGCGGATGTCTGTTGGTCCGTCGCTGTCTCCGAGGCAGCACCACCGGAGGAAGGCAATTGAATCGGCGCACCAACAACTACAAACGAGTAGTAGATCAATAACAGTAGGCGGGAAAGCTGTTGCGTCAGCATATTGCACTGCACGGGCGCGTGAAAGGCAGGCGAAATGCGTGCCTCACGGGATCTTATCAATCACCCCCAGCTGCGGCAAGCTTCGGCCTCACTGGTTCACAACTACAACACAAACAGATTCGTGAAAGCGTTTTGACCCCTTTGCCACCTGAAGCTCATGCGTCACATACGACTGTGGCACTGAGCGAATTCGCACACCCTGTTAGCTAAGCCAGCCACGCAAGACTTTTAGATCTCGTCGCAACGCATCGATGTTTGCTTGTGTGCCGGCCTTTCCCAAGTACTCTACGTGCAACGAAATCGGGCCGTCGAATCCATCTTGCTTGATCATCTCGAAGAACTTGGGATTCACGCGGCCGGTTCCGAGAGGAACGTGCTTGGCTTTGCGACCCTCCCATTGGAAGTCCTTTACAAACAAAGCACCAATGTGAGGCTTGACCACGTCGTAGATCACTGGCCACGACAACCCGGCTTCAATAGTTGCATGGCGAATGTCGAAGGCCAACCCGATCTGTTCTTTTGGGATTTCCTTAATCAAGCTCTGCATATCCCAAAGCGTCGCCCCGACATACTTGGCGTCGGAGTGATTCTGATAGAACGCGGTAACACCCAACTCTCGGTTGAACGCGGCAAGCTCAGTGACTTTGGGCCGAATCTCATCCAGTTGCGGCAAAATTGGTTTCTTGAGGTCGTATTTGTAGAAGCCCATGCGATATGTGTTGATGCCAAGCGACTTCGCCGTTCGCAAGACTCGCTCGCTCAACGGCGATGGCTCCAATACGTCGGACGCCATCGTGGTGACTTCCAGGTCTCGCTTCTTGAGGGCTTCAACCAATTTTGGCAAGTCTTCTTCAACTCTTTCCGGCAAGACGTGGCCCTTACGCCGCACGGTCGCCTCGATTCCAACAAAGCCCAATTCGGCGATCACATCCGCCAATTGGTCGTAAGTGAGGTCTTGCAAGAACTTTTCGAACGCACAAATCCGAAACTGCGAGTCGCTCGTTTGCTGACCGTAGAGGTCGTTTGAATGCAACAGTCCGGCGCCCACCGCAGCAACCCCGAGGGAACGCGAAATAAAACGTCGTCGGTGTAGCTCAGAAGAATTCATATTCGCTCTCTCTTGGTGGATTTCGATAGCATCAAGTTGCCGATTGGCACGCGACCGGCCGTGAGCATCACTCCCAATCGGCCACGCAGTTCAATCACTCTTCCTTTTCTTGTGTCGTGGAGAGTGAGATGTTCGTTGGGTGTTGTTGGGCTCACGCCGGGGAGAGACATGGATGAGCAGTAGACGCAACCCTCAAGCGATGCTGTAGGGTTTGCGGTACTTCTTGTTCAGCCACTTTGCCATCTCGGTATCGCCTTCGATGGTCTCCGTTTCCGGGTTCCATTGAATCTTCTTGCCGGCGCGAACCGCGATGTTTCCTAAGTGACAGACTGTGGCACTTCGGTGACCAATGCTGATATCGGCGGCGGGAGTTTTGCGAGATTTGACGCAGCTTAAGAAGTCCTGCACGTGCGCGTTGTTGGCAAAGCGTTTCGATTCCTTGGGCAAGTTGATGCCGCTTGCTTCGCGTACGAGTGGATTCGGCACGTCGATTTTGTCCAAGACCTCCGGGGCGCCAACGATGCCGCCTCTCCAAACGAAGACAGTCCCGTCTTCGCATACGAATTCGGTGCCTTGTTGCTTGCTCGGGATTCCCGGAGCCTGCTTGCAGTTCATCGTTACGCCATTCGCGTACGTGTACGTGATTTGCGTGGCGTCCGGTGTCTCGTACCAGCGTTTCGGATGATAGGTGGCCGTGCCTTCGACACTGATCGGACCACTGTCGTCCATTCCCAATCCCCATTGGGCCGTATCCAAGTGATGGGCACCGAAGTTGGTCTGCTGCCCACCGCTGTAATCCCAGAAGAATCTAAACAAGTAGTGAACTCGGTTTTTGTTATACGGTCGCATCGGCGCGGGTCCGAGCCAGCGATCAAAATCAAATCCTTGCGGCGGCTTGCTATCGGCAATGGGATGCTTCGCTCGGTCGATCCAGTTGGGGCCTGGGAGTGTGACGTTGACTTCTCTGACTTTGCCCAATGCACCGGACTGAACGAGCGACGTTACGGCTTTGAATTCTGCTCCACTTCTTTGCATCGTGCCCGTCTGCACCACTCGATTGTGCTTCCTTGCAGCCTCAATCATCGGTCGCCCTTCGCCAATCACCAGCGTCAGAGGCTTCTCGCAATAGACGTCTTTACCAGCCTGGCAAGCCTCGATAGTCATCTTGGCGTGCCACTGATCGGGAACCGTTACGACGACTGCGTCCAGATCTTTGGCATCCAGAAGCCGTCGATATTCGTCCGTCATTACCGCCGTGCGATCGGCCTGCTTTTGCAAGAATGCGGACGCCTCGCTCAGGTAATTACTGTCCAAATCACACAACGCTTCAATGTTGTGCAGGAAGTACTTCATGTTGTTCCGTGGGCCGCCTTGGTTTCCGACGCCGATCATTCCCACACGAACTCGTTCGCTGGGAGCCTCAGCGCCGAACGTCGCGTGGTAACTCTTCGCCGAAATTCCAGTGAAGACTCCCGCGAAAATGGAACGCTTAACAAATGAACGTCGAGTCAATTTTGACATCAAATGGCTCTCTTCGATTCTCTGAACACAGTTCGCTAAAGCAGCAGACTTAGAACTAACGGCGTGGCTTCTTTTTGCCTTCCCACGTCAGTTCAATTACCAATGAATCCGTTGGCTCTGTGATTTCGACCGAAAGCCCAGACGTTTCGACGTCCGAGTATTCTTGCGGCGCGTACCAACGCAATTTGTCGCCTTCCATGGCCCGGGCGGCAACTTGAACACGGTGCGTACCCAAGACTGCTCCGTCGTTCTTTTCAAAGCATCGCAGCGTGAATCGCCCTTCCGCATCGAGATCACTTGACGAAGGACGAGCGCCTTCGGGTACGAAGCGAATACTGCCTGCTTTGACCGGTTCCCCGTCGATAAGTACCTGTCCGGAAACCGGCACCCGCTTCGGCCGCCCGTCACCGCACCCGGCAATCAAGCTAATGCACAATGCAACTGCAAAGACGAGTCGCAACGGCGGACGCCATAGAAATTCGTTTAGCCCGTATTTCATCTAGACCTGTTTCCAGGAGTGGGGAAGGATGGGATTCCAGCGCGAACGCAAATCAACAACGAATGCGGAGGCCGGTTTAGAATCCCTTGTTCTTGCAAAACTCGGCGTCAGCAGCATCGCGTGCTGAAGGCGTGCCGCGTATCGTCGACATCTCTTGGTATAGCGTTAGGTCAATGTTCTCTTCTAAGAAGACAACATGACCATCCAAGTAGGAGAACAACGCTCCGCCGGGATGTTCGCTGGCGAACGCACCATTAACTTTGGCCTTATTCGTGCCAACAGCAATTCCGTTCAGGTCAGCCGGAGTGTTGAGGGGTGTGCTCGTGACACGGAAACAGTCTGCGTATCGCAGGACGTAGCTCCAAATGTTCGAGCTGTTTACAGTGTGTCCTTCGACGATCTCACCAACGGAAATCGTCTTCGACGTCCCGTCTTCAACTTTACGAAGTGGAACTTTGTTCCAGTACAGGTGTGCGCCTGTGTTGTGGTGTTTTGTAAGGCAAGCGTTTACCGGTTGCGGTGAGAACGGACCGCGATGCCCACCGCTGAAGGCATAGGTGCCTGTCGCAGGTGGAGAAATCTCCCAAGCAAAGGATGGCACCGCCGATTGCTCACGAGTTGTGCTGGATGGGCAGACGAACATAGGAGGTCGCGTTGCCAACAGCTGCTCTCGCTCCGGCGTCCGCCAAAAGGCACTGAACATTCCAGATGGGTAGATGCCGTTTTTGACATCGATCTCAAGCCCGTCATAGAGGGCCTGCTCTTCCATGTAAGGCAGCATCAGCACAAATCCGCTTGCCCCGGATCGTTCGACGGGAGTTCGCAGATGTGCAACCTCGGCCGACTGTGTGCTGTCAGGCCCCAATCTCGCTGGTGGCAGTGTGCCGGTTGAGGATTCGTAGTTGAGGGCTGCGAGCGCCAAGTTCTTGAGGTTGTTGCTGCACGACATTCGGCGAGCGGCTTCGCGTGCCGACTGCACAGCGGGAAGTAGCAACGTCACGAGCATTGCGATGATGGCAATCACCACGAGCAGTTCCACCAGCGTAAAACCGCGGCTACGTTGAGAAGTTTTCTTCGTCATCGTTTTGGTTCCATTCATTCAATCGGTTGTCGTTCCCGGACCGCGGGGAATGAGAATCGAAATCGCATGTACATCACGGTGGCCACTTACCTTGACGTACATCGCAGAGCCCTGCGAACAACCAGCCCCAGACAGCCATTATGATCGCTGAAGTCTGATTCGCGTGCAATTGACCGTTTGGCCAGTCGCTAGCGAACCATTCGCAGCTCCAGACCGCTTCAATCTGCGGATCCGGCCGACCGAAACAGGCGAATCGCCCTTTCCGACCACTTCAGCAAAGTCTGATTGTCCTAGATCCAAGCTAGATCTCTGGTGTATTCATCCTTGCCACACCGAATGTATTCGGCAGCTAGGTCGACTTGACTACGCCCCTTTCAGGTACTTCAACCTGCGGGCAACTTCTCTTGCCTTGTCGTAACGATGGGGAATCAATGGCGTCCCACGAACAACGAGACTGGCTACTGTTGGTTAGACTTTCCAAATGGCCAATCCAGCGGCGTGCCATATCGGCCGATGTAACAAAGAGACGACAACAAACTGTAAACTAAGCCAAGCGGTCACGACGCTGGAGGCTTGGTGCAGTTGCTCCGGTCGTTGCGCACTCACTTGGGAGATGTTCTGTGGAACGCATGACTCACGGCCTGCGATTTGCCATCTGCGTTGTGCTGTTGTCTGCTTCTGCGGCGACGCAGGCCGCAGAGTCTGGTGACGCCAAGAAAGGTGTCGACACGAGCATCGCTGAACTTATCTCCACTCCACGACGCAGCTCCACTGATCGCAAAAGTGTTTGCATTCGAGGCACGATCTCAGTTGTGTCCGGAATGGTCGGAAACAAAGTAGTCAACGAAGGCGACAAATCGTTTTGTCTAGAGGACGACACTGGCGGCATTTGGGTGCGTGTTAAGCAGGCTATGGATGAAGGCTTGCTTGAGGACCCCACTGTGCTCAAGCAGTTACGCGCTGGGATTACTGCGGAGATCGAAGGCAGCCTGAATCCAGGAGGCTTTGCGCCTGTCATCTTGCCGCGAAGGATCACGGTGCTGGGGCCAGGCAAATTGTCGCCGCCGATACGACCTGACTTGAAAGACCTTTTCCGTGGAGCCTACATCATGCGACGAATTGCTGTAGGCGGAGTCGTGCAGAACGTCGTGGATGACTCTCCCGGTTGGCTTGCACGAGTTGAAACGGGAGCCGGCCACTTTCTCACGCGGATTCCAAAGACAAACGAATTGACGCCTGAAACCTTGATGGACGCAGAGATTCAACTCGTGGGCGTAGCTGGTGCTTCTCGAAATTGGCGATCGCAGTTCATCTGTCCTCGCGTGATGATCGCAGGTGCGGAAGACGTTGAGATATCTCGCGCTCCCTCCGCGGATCCATTCCAGGCTGAACAAGTACGCATCGACGAGCTTGACGGCTTCAGTGTTAACGGGCGCTCGCTGCATCGCCGCCGATTGAGTGGCGCCGTGACCTACTATGACGGTGAGCGGACCATGTATCTTCTTAGCGATGACGTGGGGCTGCGAATCGAATTGAATCGGCCGGCCACTGAGGAGCTACGTGTTGGGGACTGCGTCGAAGTAGCGGGCTTCATTGATTCGACGCGTTACATGCGTGGCCTTCGGGGAGCTGTTGTGCATCCCACCGGCGAGCAAGCTTCCGTAGAACCAGTCAGTGCCACCGTTCGCGAGATCATCGACGATCACTTCACGGTTCCAACGTGGAAGCAAGTGCTTACGAAGACTTTCGATGGACGAGTCGTATCGATGCGAGGAGAAGTCCTAGGATTTGACTCCGCGACGGAACGATCAACGACCCGCATCGAAGTTGCTAGTGGAGAGGCTACTTTCACAGCATCCATGCACGGGCCTTTGGATGAACTGCTACCGGGCACGATTGTCGATCTGACTGGGATTGCGACCATCAGCTACGCAAGTTCCGACAGTACATCGCTGCTTGCCGCACCTAAGAGAGTTGACCTGCTGCTGCGGTCGTCAGGTGACATTCGCGTTATCCAGCAACCATCTTGGTGGACCGTGCAACGAATCACAGGTGCCTTGGCCCTTGCGATTTTCGTTGCCAGTCTCGCGGTGATCTGGGGCGTCACATTAAATCGTCGGGTCGCTAATCAGACCGAGCAACTGGCCAGCGAAATGCGATCTCGTCGCGATGCAGCAATCGAATTCCAAGCGGCAATTCGTGAACGAACGCAACTTGCTGCGAACATCCACGATACAGTGCTTCAGACACTTGCTGGGATCGGTTGCCAATTAGACGCGTGCAGCCAAAGCACGCAGTCCGGCGGCGAAGAGAACATTTACATCAAGACCGCCAGCCGCATGGTTCAAGGCGGACAAGAAGACTTGCGAAACATCGTATCTGCGCTGCATTGCCTGCCGTCGCTTGATCAGACCTTTGGCGAGTCTGTTCGGGGCGTTGTCAGGCGACTGCAGCGGACCGGGGCCACCGTTCGAGACGCGTCACCAACCCGAAACGGTGAAGACGTTTCGCGACTCGGAACGCCCGCTGATGGGCAACCTCAAATCGTTGTGAATTGTGATCCAGACTTACCAAAACTTGCTGACTTCATCGCGGGCAATCTGTTGCTGATCATTCAGGAAGCCACACGCAACGCGGTTAAGCACGCTGCCGCAAACGTGGTGACAATCACCGTCAAGCCATTCGACAACCGCTCAACGGTATTGATTTCCGTCGTAGACGATGGACGCGGGTTTGAATTGCGCACCAGACCGCGCGTCAGCGAAGGACACTTTGGCCTAGAGACAATGAAGGGCAGGGCGGAACGAATTGGCGGCGTTCTGACAATCGAAACGAAGCCGGGCGAGGGGACACGCATCGTCGCGTCGGCCCCGTTGAGATCATTCGACGAGGCCATTACATGAACGACTCAGTGCCCTTGCGATTGCTACTTGTGGATGACCACGCTGTTATGCGGTCAGGTCTAGCCAATATGCTCAACGCGCGTTCTGAATTCGAAGTCATCGCCGAAGCCGGCAATGGACGAGAGGCTGTCGAACTTCATACCGACTTACAGCCAGATCTGACATTGATGGACGTTGTCATGCCGGATCTCGGGGGCATCGAATGCCTGCGAACGATCAAGAATGCTTCACCTGAGTCCCTCGTCCTGATGTTGAGCTCCTCCGAACTAGAGCACGACATTTTTCAGGCCATGGAGGCTGGCGCCGACGGATACATCACCAAGACGGCCTCCCCCGCGGAACTCGTGCAATCAATCCTTGCAGTAGCTGGCGGCGAAACTTACATCAGCGACGAAATTTCACGACGCCTGAACGAATATTCCGACGTGCCGCAGCTCACTCCACGAGAGCTGGAAGTGCTTCAATTACTGAGACACGGCATGAGCAACGCACGGATCGGAGAAGAACTTGGTATCACCCCCCGAACGGCGAAAGCACACGTTGCCTCCATCTTATTGAAGCTCGGCGCCAAAGATCGAGCCGAAGCAGTGGCGCATGGATTCGAGCAAGGTCTGCTACGTTAGCCTGACTCATTGCTCACCGCGTTCGTAGACATTGCCGCCACGACACTCTGATCTCCGATGCGGTGCCACGCGTTTGTCGAACTTTCTCCTTGACCAGTTCACCGTTGGAAGAGGTCTGTTCAGCGTTCTGAGCGTACGAAAATCGCTGGCCAATTGGCCAATTGAATCGGCCTTTTCCCGCATTATGCTGTGTCGGTACGGTGGACTGGGAGCATGGTAGGGATGCGTCCGATTGGGTCGGCGGTTCTCTCCGTGAGTAAACAGCACTTGTCTGTTGAGCCTCGTTCGACGAAGGCTGCCACCGCTCAGCGACATTTCCGCAACGAATGATTGGCCTCTTGAGGAGCGACTCTCGATGTTACTACGCCACCCCCTGATTCTTCTCGCCGTCTCTTGGCTTATGTGTACTGCTCTTCAAGCCGATGTGATCGAGCTCTATACCGAAAACTTGGACGCATTCGACGCAGCTCAGGACTTGGGCGACGGTGAAAATGCGTACGGCGTCTTCACGATTGAGGCGGCCGAAAGCCCGTTTGGCACGGGCAACTCGATTCGCATGGTCGACTTGTATGACGGCGACAAGCCCGAACTACAAGGTGAGTTTGCGGAGCCGTTGCTCGAGCCATTCCGCATCGACTTCCAGTCGTTCGACCAAAGTACCGCAAGCAGCAGTAGCGCGATTCGATTCCGAATGGCGAATAGCGGCATGAGCATCTCGTCAGAGTCGCGATCGGCATTCTCGCTTTCATGGCAGGCAGACGGCGCCTTCACTGCGAAGTACCAGGGCACTGCGGACGACAATCCGTCCGACGTCGACACAAAGAAATCGGACGTACTGGAAGGTGTCAACGACGTCACCATGATCGCTAACGGCGCGGTGGAAGGTGCATATTCTTACAACGCGTTCGGCATGGAACGCACACTGAATCCACTTTCCTACGACCTTTACATCAATGGCGAACTGCTTAACAGCAGCATGGAAGGTGACGACAGTCACGATGATTTTAAGAACGGACTTGCATTCCATACGCTTAAAAGTGGCGATTACGACCCATCGCTTGGCATCCAACGCTTCGGGCTAATCGGTAGCAGTAATTCGAACACAGACCCTGATGTGCTGTTCGACAACATCATCGTTAGCACGGGCAGTGACATCACGGCCGCAATTCCCGAGCCTGGATCGGCAATGTTGACACTGATCGGTTCGCTCTCGTTGCTTGCCGTCCGTCGTCGTCGCTAGTCGAGGGCCGGTTTTCCGGATTGCGTCTCCACTTGGATTCGTCGTGCAGAATCAGTTTCGACAACCTAAGGAGCTCGGACATGGACGGTAAGTCGCCGAGCTCAGATTCATCTCTCAAACGGACGTAGTAAATGATTGACTGTGGTCTAAAAAATTTGTTTCTAACGGCAACTCGTCGTTACTGGGCAACCGGCGTTGCGGCTCTGCTTGTGGGTATGGCCGTACCAGCGTCTGCGCAAGTCGTCATCTTCGACGGCTTTGGTGATGCGGACATCAACAATAACGGCGTGCCGCTCGAATCCGTCGACGTCAATGTTGGCGGAACGCCTCCCGGCGGCGAAGCAAACACATACGTCCCGGGGCGTCTTGCAGATGACGACGGATTGGGGCCAATTAATTCGGAAGTTACTGAAGTACTTGATGCTACAGACACAGGCATTCGCTGGCTGCAGATGCGTGGTTGGAGTGGTGCCGTCAACGGGTTTGTTCCGGGGGCTGGTGCAACAAAGCCCCAACTTCGAATCGTCGACGACAGCCAGGGAGCCATGCTGGAAACGACCTCAGATGACTTCGATGTGCCTGCAATCGACAGCGGCTATGCGATGTCTTGGGAATCACGGGGTGGCGGCAGTTCAGCGGCGGGGTTCTTCGATCAGACGGTCCATTTGGGGCCCGAAGTCGACGACGAGGTTAAGGTCAGCTTCGATTTCCGGATCTGGCGTGATGCACCCAACGTCAACAATGGTACGTTCGATCTGGACAACGTGCCCAGCCAAGGCGAGTTGCGTTTCGGTTTGTTTCAAGACACTGACAATCAACTAGGAATGACCAATCCATTTGCGGGTCGCCAAGTTGACGCAAATGGTGATCCTCTCGCGGACCAGACGGCGGACTTCACTCCTGCCGTTTGGGGACAAGAGGAAGGACGATTCGAGGGTGCATTGACCGGCCAAGCTGGCGATGGTGACGACATCGGGCCGAATGGCGACAATGGATGGACCGCGAGCGTTTTCATGGGCGACCCCGTTCTGCCTAACGGCGGCGGAAGTCGCATTCGTGAAGAACTGCAATCGGATCGGATCTTGCAAGGATCCGACGTACACACAATCGCGCAACCTGCAGACAGCGACCCGGACCCTTTCAATTTTGACTTCGATTTCTTGACCCTCGATCTCGAGCGTGTCTATAACATCGAACTGTCGCTGAAGCGTGCGACGGAAGCAGAACCAGGCGACACGATTTTCGCGTCGTTGAATATCACCGATAATGAAACGGGCGACGTTAGTTCCATTGGTGGGTTGGCTCCGCTGGAAGACCACACCAGTAGCGGACAGCCAGTTCCTGGCACCGGCGGTGTTCAGAGTGACTCCTGGGACTACTTCGCGCTTCGAAACGCCAGTTCGGGTGCCGCTGAATTTGACTTTATTCTCGACAACTTCACGGTCGAAGTGCTGGGCAGCAACGCCGCAACTTGCGATCCCAATACTTTGGGTGACATCGACGGAAGCGGCGACGTCGCCTTCGCAGACTTCCTGATCTTGTCCAACAACTTCGGGCAAGCAGTCACGGATCATACGCAAGGTGACATTGATTGCAGTGGTGACGTAGCGTTTGCCGATTTCCTTGTGCTCTCTTCGAACTTTGGGCAAACTGTGGCAGGTGCCGCGTCCGTACCAGAGCCAAGTGGACTCGCATTGCTCGCCATCGCAAGCATGATCATCGGTTCGCTACGCAGTCGACGAAGCTAGACCTAAGCTTTCGATTGAACATTAAGCTGTCGCATTGCTGGGGCGTTCCTTAGGGAATCGCCCCAGCGTCATTTTGCGGCCAAGTTGTGCCGGAATCCTACACGTCTTTTCGGAGTCACTGAACTGGTTCCTCCTAAACTGAATCCCGTCCGCCCCAGTCTCGTCTGCTTGGTACTGATTTTCTTTTCGGTGGAGGCATTCTTCCGCGGAAACATTTCTTCTGGCCGTACGATTGCGGCGGAGTTCGCTGTATCTTCTGCCAGCGATGTGACCGCGGCCCTCCGAAATGCTGAGTTTGGCGACACGCTGATCATGTCCAACGGAACTTGGACCGACCAGCACATCGAGCTGGAAGGCGACGGAATTACGCTGCGTGCCGAAACGCCCGGGCAAGTAATCCTGAATGGGACATCTCGTCTAGAGATATCTGGCGATGCATTGACAGTCGATGGCTTGCGATTCGAGGGCGGAGCACTCACTGATGGTCACGTCGTTCAGTTTCGTGGCGACCGGGGACATGCCACTAACAGTCGACTGACCAATTCCGCGATTATCGATTACAACCCGCCGGACATCGACACGAGATACTTCTGGGTCTCGATGTATGGCCAGAACAACCGCGTCGACCACAATTACTTCAGCAACCAGAGTCATTCGGGCGTCACGGTAGTTGTTTGGCGACGTTCGAACGCGGCTGATAACCACCTTATCGACAACAACCACTTCGTGGACCGCCCCGAAGGAAACGCCAACGGCTTTGAAACCATTCGGATTGGAACGAGCAGCACGTCATTGAGTGATTCATTCACCACCGTGGAAAACAATCTGTTCGAACGAGTTGATGGCGAAATCGAAATCATCTCGAGCAAGTCTGGTAGCAACACCTATCAATACAACACGTTCCGTGACTCCGCCGGCACGCTGACGCTTCGACATGGCAACAACAACACCGTCGCCGGCAACTTCTTTCTTGGCGAGGGCAATTCACAATCCGGCGGTGTTCGCGTGATTGGAGAAGACCATACGCTGGTTAACAACTACTTTCACGATCTGGGTGGACGCGCTGACGGCGCTATCTCCATATCTGCAGGCGTCGAGGGATCTGACTTGAACGAGTACTTTCAAGTGAAGAATGCCGTCATCGCACACAACACGATCGTCGATGTAGATGACGCCGCAATCAAGCTCGACCACGGCTTGGGATCGAGCAGCCGTACGTTGCTACCTGAATCCGTGACCGTTGCCAACAATGCAATTTGGTCCACACAAGATCCCTTGATCGAGGGAAACGAGGGACTCAATTGGACGTGGCAAGGCAATGTAGCATTCGGACAATCGCTAGGTCCGAAGGCAGATGAGCCGGGAATCACAGTTCGCGATCCCGGGTTGGCAATCGCCGCCGACGCGTTGTACCGGCCATCTCCGACCAGTCCATTGATCAACGCCGCGGTCGAGTTCGAATCGCCATACGTAACCGCCGACATCGACGGGCAACCTCGTGTCGGTCAGTTCGATGTGGGTGCCGATGAAGTTTCGACGGCGGCCATTGTCAGAATTCCGCTGCAAGCGGGAGATGTGGGGCCAAACTGGCTACCGTCAGATACTCCGCCGCCAGATGAACCGGAAGAACCAACGGAAGAAGTCGAACCCGGCGGAAACCGGTTGGGATGCAGTCTGAACCGCTGCGTCGTTCAGGCGGAAACCTACACAGGCCTCGAAGATCCAAACGGCGACGGTGACACCTGGAGTGTTCAGAAGAACAGCGATGCACTGGGAGGCTCCTCACTGATCGCGCCGGCAGGCAATCGGGTTGATCCGCCAGTGGATGCACACGACGCGATCGCCACGTACGAGTTGGAGTTCACGCAACCGGGAAATTACAAAGCCTACTACCGCGCCCGTGGATTTGACGGCGGAACGGACAGCCTCTTTGCTCCAAATTCCTTCAACGAGGATCCCACCCAGAACATGTCACTGAGCAACAACGGTCAGTACGAATGGGAAGCCGGAGACACCTTTTCAATCGACGCCTCAGCTGTTGGCGTGCCACTTCAACTTCGCATCGGAAAACGTGAAAAACTGGCGGACTTCGACGCGTTTGTGCTCAGCTTAGACGCCTCACTTTCAGATGCTGAACTCGACGCGTTGTTCGTATTGTCGCTAGGGGACTGCGACGGTGACGGAAGCGTCGACTCTAGGGACCTAACCTGTATTTCGTCCCTCGACCAACGGGACAGCGTGCTGCAGATTCTAAGTTCACTACCTGGTGACTTAAACGGAAACGGGACGGTTGACTTCGCCGACTTCCTGGTCTTCTCCGCCAACTTCGGCGACGAAAGCGCCACGTACGCTGACGGAGACCTCAACATCGACGCTACTATCGACTTTCGCGACTTCTTAGTCTTCTCTGCAAACTTTGGGCAGAACTCAGGTACAGCAGGGCTGAATCCTGTCCCGGAACCTGGCAGTACGGCTCTGCTGTTGATAGCAGCATTGCCCCTGCTGTTAAAACGACGTCGTGCCGCCCGCAACAATCGCCGTCAATAATGGGACACCGCATAGGCATCCAACCGCGACTCGCCTGACTTACCGCAAGTAGACACGAATCATGCAGATCAATCGCGAACACATGCCGCGTTCGAAGTGCTGGGCTGTGCTTTTCGTTGCGTTGCTAGTGAGTCTCTCACACGGCGAAGAGTTTCTAGTCACGCCCAGCGATGATCTCGCACCGATCATCAAACAGCTCGACGCGGGCGATGAAGTGGTCTTAGCCGACGGCGAGTGGAACGACGTTCAGCTCAAATTCGAACGACTTCCAGGTACGAAGCGGCAACCGATAGTGATTCGCGCACAAACTGTTGGAAATGTCGAGTTCACTGGCAAGTCTCAATTGCGACTGTCGGGAAACCACGTCACCTTATCTGGCCTCGCGTTCCGTGATACAGATGAAGTGAGTGACGTTGTGCAGCTACGCACACATAGCAGACGTCATGCACACAACTGCCGTGTCACGGATTGCGTATTTGAGCAGACGTCTGACGGAGACAAAGGCAAGGAATCACGCTGGCTGTCGATCTACGGAACGAACAATCGCGTTGACCACTGCTACTTTGGCGGTAAGCGAAGTCGGGGACCAACGCTCGTAGTCTGGGTGAGTCCCGACATGCTTGAATCACACCGAATCGATCACAACTACTTCGGACCTCGCCCAAATCTGCGACGAAACGGAGGCGAGACGATTCGAATTGGAACGAGTGAGGTGTCCGAAGCAAACTGCGGCACTGTGGTGGAAGACAACTACTTTCACCGTTGCAATGGCGAGGCAGAGATCATTTCCAACAAGAGCTGCGAAAACACCTACCGCCACAATGTCTTTGTTGAGTGCGAGGGGGCCTTAACGCTTCGCCATGGGCATCGTTGCCTAGTTGATGGAAATATCTTCTTGGGAAACAAGAAGAATGGGACCGGCGGCGTGCGAATCGTCGGCGAATCCCATACCGTCGTCAACAACTACTTCGAAGGACTACGGGGCGACGCGAGGCGAGCGGCGCTGAGTCTCATGAATGGCATCGCAGACGGCCCATTGAACGGGTTCGCTCCCGTTCGAAAAGCGACGATTGCGCATAACACGTTCATTGATTGCAAGGTCTCGTTGGAGTTGGGCGTAGATGCTTCGAAAGGCCACCCCATTGCCCCGAAGGCTTGTCGATTCACGCACAATCTGTTTCTACCCGGCAAGTGGCCAATTTTCCGTGTGCACGCGATGCCGACTTCGTCGATGTGGGAAGACAACAAGCACCAAATCGGCAAAACGCACGAAGACCAACCTCTTCTATTTGAACGTGTCGATCTACAGTTTGCCCGCGCCCGGGACAGTCTCTTCAGGCCAACCAAGCAACAGCCACTATTGTGCCGGATGAAATCCGCCACGGCTTATGACATCGATGGGCAACCTAGACAAGGTGCGGCACTAGCCGGGTGCGACGTCCCAGGACGCGTTCGGCGAATCCCCGTCTCTGCGTCGGACACCGGCCCGTCTTGGCAGTGGCAGACGAAACGAACCTCGAATCACCAAGACGTGCAATCGCGTTAGGCGATGATCTCTTCTACAACGCGAGCCGGCTCGACACCAGTCAGACGCTGCTCGAGTCCTTGGAACGAGTAGGTGAGCCGCTCGTGGTCGATTCCCATCAGCCGCAGCATCGTTGCGTGCAAGTCGCGAACGTGTACGGGATCAGCCACGACGTTGTAGCAGAAGTCGTCCGTTTCGCCGTAACGCATTCCACGTTTTACACCGCCACCTGCCAGCATAGCAGTAAAGCAGCGGGGATGATGGTCGCGTCCGTAGTTGTCCGCGGTCAGTTTGCCTTGCCCGAATACCGTTCGGCCGAATTCGCCAGCCAACACGACCAACGTGTCGTTCAACAGCCCGCGTTCATCCAAATCTTGGAGCAGCGCTGCCGTCGGCTGATCTATGTCTCGACACTGACCTCGCATGTTCTCCGGCAGCCGAGAATGGTGGTCCCAGCCGCGGTGATATAGCTGAATGAACCGCACATCTCGCTCTGCCATGCGCCGCGCCAGCAGGCAGTTCCGAGCATACGAACCGGGCTTTGTGACCTCTGGTCCATACAGATCCAATGTCGACTGCGGTTCGCCAGAAATGTCCGTCAACTCTGGCACGGAAGTTTGCATCCGGAAGGCCATTTCTTGTTGGGCAATTGTCGTTTCGATCTCTGGATCGCCAATCTCAGCGAAGTGTTTTCGGTTGAGAGTCCCCAATGAATCCAGCATGCGCCGCCGCACTTGAGCATCAACGCCGTCAGGATTGGACAAGAACAGAACCGGATCGCCGGTCGTTTGGAAGCTTGTACCTTGGTGTTTTGAAGGCAAAAAGCCGCTGCCCCAAAGCCTTGCGTACAACGCTTGCACGTTGACTTTGCCACTCCAAAATGCAGAAGGCATGACCACATAGTCCGGCAGGTCACGATTCAGCGAACCAAGACCGTAGCTCAGCCATGCGCCCATACTGGGTTTGCCGGGAATCTCCGTACCAGTGTTGAATGAAGTCTTTCCCGGATCATGATTGATTGCATCGGTGTGCATTGAATTGATGAAACACAACTTGTCCGCATGGTTCGACATGTGCGGCAGCAGTTCGCTCATCCACAGACCACTCTCGCCCTGTTGGCGAAAGGCGAAACGTCCCGGTGCGATCAACTGCTCCTTGCCACGTGTCATTGCTGTGACACGCTGCCCTTTACTGACCGATGCCGGTAATGGCTTTCGAAACTGCTTGACCAAGTCGGGCTTGTAGTCGAAAAGATCAACTTGACTCGGCGCGCCAGCCATAAACAGAAAGATCACTCGTTTCGCTTTCGGCGCAAAGTGGCAACCACTCGGCAATCCGCTTTGGGTCGCGAGGTTGATCGGCTCGCCCTCCGCTGAACGCGGAGCAACCACAAGCGAGGCCAACGCAGTCGTACCGAGCCCCATCCCCGAATGAACGAGGAAGCGACGGCGGTTTTCAATCATTTCCAATTGTGGAAGTTGCATCGCTTATTCTTTCGTTTTGACAATGTCTAGGTTGTAAAGCGTGTTGCAGACAACGGTCCAGGCAGCCAGTTCTGCTGCTTCTATGCCCGGCAGCAGTGTGTCTTCCTCTCGAATCGCCCGAGCTAAGCTGGGGTTCGATTCGTAGCGGCTGAGCAGGTCGTTCAATAACGAATTCAGGATCTTTTGTTCCTGCTCGTCGGGTAGCTGACAAGTGACAGTCTCCCAAGCGAACTGGATGCGGTTCGGTTCGGGCTGCTGCAGCACTTTGAACGCTAGACGCCCCGCTGCCTTTAAGTACTCACTTTCGTTGAGTAGTAACAGGGCCTGCGAAGGGGTGTTGGTTCGTTCGCGTCGCGCGATACATGCGTCGCGAATGGGTGCGTTCAGAATCGTCATTTGCGGCGGCGGCATACCACGCTTCCAAAACGTATAGACGCTGCGGCGGTGAATCGCATCGCCGCGATCAGCCTTGAAGCGTTCACCGATCATCGACACAGCCTTCCACAACCCGTCGGGTTGAGGTGGCTTCACGCTAGAACCATACATCTGCTGCGAGAGCGAACCGCTGGTAGCCAAGATTTGGTCGCGAATCATCTCAGCATCCAGTCGATATCTGGGGCCTCGAGCTAACAGGCGATTTTCTGGGTCGGCTTTGAACTCTTTGGTGCCGCAACGAGACGACTGTCGATACGTCTTCGACATCACAATCCGTTTGACGAGTGCCTTGATGTCCCAACCGGACTCGACAAACACCACGGTCAAATCGTCAAGCAGTTCAGGGTGGCTTGGCACCTCGCCTTGATTTCCCAAATCCTCAGCCGTCTTGATCAGTCCGACGCCGAAGAAGATTTGCCAAATCCGATTTACCGCAACCCTCGCGGTGAGAGGATTTTCCGATGCCACGAACCACTCAGCCAATTCCAACCGTGATGCCGTTTGGCCTGTCTTTTTCAGTGGTGGCAGAAACTTGGGCGTGTCTCGATAGACCTTCTCACCTGGGGCGTCATATTGACCGCGGACAAGCACGAACGTTTCACGAACGTCCTTCCGGTCGCGCATCACCATCGCCTTCTCAACATGTCGCTCAACGGCGTCTCGTTCTCGTTTGACGGAACGAATTT
Organism: uncultured Pirellulaceae bacterium; assembly: GCA_964418725.1. GTDB lineage: Bacteria > Planctomycetota > Planctomycetia > Pirellulales > Pirellulaceae > CAYNJG01. Next base: position 4,989 of record CAYQMZ010000003.1, on the reverse strand, counting down.
CGGC
>CAYQMZ010000003.1:3788-4975 GCA_964418725.1 uncultured Pirellulaceae bacterium | reverse complement strand
TTTAGTTCGCTTTGCCGCGCGGTGGCTGAATCGTCCCCACACGTCGATTTTGAGCTATCCGTCGCAGATGGCTGCTTAGCCGATTCCGTCACTTCTTCGAGTTCCATGTTCAGCTTGGCGAGCTGCTGGTCTAAGTGGGACAGTATCTCTGTCTGTTCTTCGGTAGGCCACCGCATGTACGGTTCCTGCAGTCCCTGAACAATTCGGCTTGGGACGGTCTCCGGGGCTGCGTCGACGTTATTGAAAAATGCGTAGAGCGAATAGAAGTCCTTCTGTGTGATCGGATCGAACTTGTGATCGTGACACTGAGCACATTGCACCGTCAGTCCCATAAACGCCGTACCAACGGCCGTCACGCGATCAATGACATTCTTCACATGGCTTTCTTCCGGCAACGCCGTTCCGCGGTCAATGATCAAGTGCAACCGATTGAAGCCACTGGCAACTAATTGATCCTTGGACGGCTCGTCATACAGGTCGCCGGCCAGCTGGTAACGGACGAAGTCGTCATAGCTAAGGTTTTCATTGAACGAACGAATGACCCAGTCGCGATACGCCACGTTGTTACGATAGAAATCCTTGTGCATGCCGTTCGTGTCGGCAAATCGAACCAGGTCCAGCCAATAGCGAGCCATGTGTTCGCCATAACTTGTTCGATTAATGAGATCGTCAACGAGCGACTCCCATGCAGTCTCTGGTGACTCCCCGTACTCCTCTACGAAGTCATGGATCTCACTGCGCGTCGGCGGTAAGCCTGTCAGATCAAAAGACACCCGTCGAATCAGTGTACGAGCATTGGCTTCATCGGAAGGCTGAAGTCCCTCGGCCTCAAGTCTTCGAAGGACGAACCGATCCACAGCCTTATCGCTCCAGCTTGTGTCTTCCACAACTGGCGGCATTGGGCGTTGTGGAGCGGAAAATGCCCAGAAGCCTTCATACTTGGCTCCAGACTCAATCCAGGCTTTGACGAGTGATAATTCCCGTTTAGAAAACGGCTTCAAATGCGAATCCGGCGGAGGCATGCGCACGTCGTCATCGTCACTGGTGATTCGACTCCACATCTCACTGTCGTCGATCGATCCCGGTTCAATCGCCAGACCGATCGCACCACCTTCTCCATCCGGCTGATCCAGTCGGAGATCAGCTTCACGCGATTCCGCATCTGGGCCATGGCATGCAAAGCATCG
>CAYQMZ010000003.1:0-3756 GCA_964418725.1 uncultured Pirellulaceae bacterium | reverse complement strand
TAGCGACAGGCCGATCATCTGGTTTTGCCCCAAGCAGTTGTTGGGCACAAGCAAGCAGCAATAGGGTGCTTAGTTGGAGACTCCATGCCAGAGACGTTTGCCTCTGGCCAGCTCGGACGCACCTTAGCTCCACGCGTTGAGAATGCGAAATCATTCTGACTACCTTTCTCGACGGACTCCGATGCCTTTGGTTTCCTCTTATCCAGGAAATCGGGCACTGACAATCGCACTATCTTACAGCACCACAGCGTCGAGTATCGTTACAGCTGCGGTTCAACCTGCGTCCCATGTTTGGTGATCTAAACCGCTGCGACGCGTTGGGACAAGATCAGCTACGTCCTAAAACCGACGAATTGCGTCTTGTTCACAATGGTCGGACGTCCGCGAGGCTGCTCATCTGTGGTGTCAAATGCTGCGAAAGGCTGTTCACGGAAAAATCACATGGTCATGTAAATCGGCCCGGTCAGCACAATCACCCTGAACACCACGAAGTTTCCGATACATGAGGACTAGATCTCATCAGGCTCAGTCAGTTATTGACGCCAGGGAGATTGGCAACGCGACCATGATGCCCGATGATGGTAAGCGTAGGCTTTGCGGTGCCTTTAACTTGAATTCCAGCGAATGCAGATATGGAACTGAAATACGACGCCCGATTTCCCAGCGTTGACGACCTTCGAACGCAGGCTAAGAAACGGATCCCAAAATTCGCGTTTGAGTATCTCGATGGCGGCTGCAACGAAGACGTCAATCTGATCCGCAACACGGCCGAAATCCGTGACGTCGAATTGGTACCGCAGTATCTAACCGTACATCACGGCAGTGATATGCGGACAGAACTCTTTGGTCACGTCTACGATGCACCGTTCGGCGTGGCTCCCGTTGGACTGCAAGGACTCATGTGGCCCAAGTCGCCAGAGATCTTGGCTCGCGCGGCATTCGAACACAACATCCCGTTCGTGCTGAGTACTGTTTCCACCAGCAGCATTGAAACAATCGCGAAAATCACGGAAGGAAGAGCCTGGTTTCAGCTGTACCATCCCGCCGAAGATCGCGTTCGCGATGACATCATTCAGCGAGCAGAGAAGGCAGGTTGTCCTGTCCTTGTGATCCTCTGTGACGTGCCAACATTCGGCTATCGTCCCCGCGACATTCGTAATGGCTTGGCTATGCCTCCAAAGATGTCGATCAAGAACATATTGCAGATTCTGGGCAAGCCGAATTGGGCCATCCAAACGTTGCTCGCGGGGCAGCCTAATTTTGAAACACTTCGTCCCTACATGCCGAAGGGGCTGAACCTAAAGCAGCTGGGAGCGTTTATGGATCAGACGTTCTCCGGTCGGTTGAACGAAGAAAAGATCAAGCCGATTCGCGACATGTGGCCAGGTAAGCTTGTCCTGAAGGGCGTTGCAAGTGAAGTCGACGCACAGCGAGCGATTGAACTTGGTCTCGATGGATTGATTGTCTCCAATCACGGCGGCCGGCAACTCGACGCCGGACAATCTGCGATCAAACCACTCACAACGATCGCAGAAAAGTACGGAGACAAGATCACCGTGATGATGGATAGCGGTATCCGATCGGGCCCCGACATCGCACGAACACTTGCAAGTGGAGCAAAATTTACGTTCATGGGCCGCGCGTTCATGTACGGCACAGCTGCTTTGGGAAACCAGGGCGGCACGCATACAATTTCCATCCTGAAACGCCAACTTCAGCAGGTCATGGAACAGATCTGTTGCGAAGAGACGAAAGACTTCCCAAATCATTTGGCAGCCGAATAGCTTCGGCAGATGCGATACGCATCTCCCTCTCGAATCCGAAAGAAGACAATGTCCAAATTGAATATCTCCCGTCGTCAACTTCTTGTCTATGGTGTCGCTGCCGGTGTCTATTCGTCTCTTCCAGCGAGGCGACTTCGAGCGGCCAATGTTGCTGACGACATCAATATCGGCTTTATCAGTTGCGGCGGGCGTGCAGGTCAACTGATGGGGCAATTCAGCAAAGTGCCTGGCGTCGAAATCGCCGGCCTGTGCGATCCGGACGAAAACCGACTGGCTTCGGCACATGCCCGTTACCCAAAGGCTCAGACCTGGACTGATCTGCGAGATCTGATCGCTTCCAAAGACATCGACGCGGTCGTTGTTGCTACGTGCAACCATTGGCACTGCTTGGCAGCCATCTGGGCGATGCAAGAAGGAAAGGATGTCTATGTAGAGAAGCCACTTTCGCACAGCCAATGGGAAGGCCGCCAAACGGTCGCAGCCGCACGGAAGTACGATCGCATCTGTCAGATTGGGACGCAGCAACGGAGCGATCCGATGCAGGCGGAAATCAAGGACTTCCTGCATAAGGAAAAAGCGTTAGGTGAGATCAAGGCAGCTCGCGTCAACCGATACGGCGTGCGTCCTTCGATCGGCAAACGGGATAAGCCGCTTCCTATTGAGAATAACGTGGCCTACGACTTATGGCTTGGCCCAGCTGAGGACAAACCAATCTTCCGAAAGTCGCTGCACTATGATTGGCACTGGGACTTCAACACCGGCTCGGGGGAAATGGGGAACTGGGGCGTACACGTCCTGGACGACTGCCGGAACAACATTTTCCAAGACAGCGTGAGCCTGCCGCAACGCATTATGGGCGGCGGCGGACGCGTGACTTTCAATGACGCTGGTGACACGCCAAACGTCCACTTCGCATACTTCGACACCGGCAGCATTCCCGTCGTCATCGGTTTATCAAACCTGGAAGACGGGGCGACTAAGGGGCAGGGCAAACCGAAAAGCCCCCAGCATCCCGGACCAGGTAGCGGCTATATGGCGTATTGCGAAGGCGGCAGGTTCGAGGGCCAACGCGGCCGAGCCGTTGCATTCGACAATGACGGCAAGCAGATCCGCACGTTCAAGGGAACTCGCGGTGACGTAATGCACCAGGCCACCTTTATCGAGGCGGTTCGCAAGCACGACCGGTCGATATTGAATGCCGAAGTCGAAGTTGGAAACGACAGCACAGGCTGGTGCAACCTAGCGAACGTTGCATACCTAGCAGGCTCTCAGTTCTCGCGTGATCAGGCGTCTTCGATCGAGCTACAACAGTGGACCGATCTGATGGTCGCCATGGACAAGCACCTTGAAAGCCACGACATCGGCCTGGAGAGTAACGGGATCCAGCTGAGTCGCATGCTCACATTGGATGAGCAAACGGAACAGTTTGTTGGAGAGGGAAGCGACGTTGCCAATCGATTCCTGAAACGCAAGTACCGCAAGGGCTATGAAGTACCCGAACTGACCTAGTCATCACGCGTGGACTAAGAACGTGAAGCCGTTATCGTTCGGGCGGATCGCCTGCCCGAACGCGACTTCCATTCCATAAGGATTATGGCTCCCTCGGCCGATAATCGGCAGTACCAAGAGTTCGGTGCGGCACCGTAACGCGTGTCTCAATCACCACAGATGCCAACGACTGGCAGCGAGCACTCAACGGTTCTTCCGAACCACCCCTACTTTCGGCCGCCCAATTCGTTTTGGCGTCAAGGGACCTTTGTCGAACGCTAAGCCCACTTAATGAATCGATGCACAGCCTGACTATACTCGTTTCGGAAGCTGGTTCCGGACCGAATGGATGGGCTGATGTCTCTGTATCGAACCCAAGTCGTAGAACAACTCGAGAATAGGCGTGTTCTGTCGGCGATCAGCCTCGTCGCTGACATCAATCTAAACACTCTTTCATCTGAATCTAGCGCATTGGTGCAAGTCG
>CAYQMZ010000002.1:34942-46869 GCA_964418725.1 uncultured Pirellulaceae bacterium | reverse complement strand
GACTTTTTCTACGTTTCCGTTCGACTCAAGCGACCGGAAGATCGCGAAGATCAGGCTTTCGTAGTAGTAGAACTCACCTGTGCGTCGATACTCCTCGATGCTATTGCCGTACCACTCACAGTAGACCTCAAGTAGATCCGGACATATCAACTCAAGAAATTCATTCACGTCCGCGGCGGTAGCGTATTGCGTTATGAAAGAGGCCGCAGAATGAGCATTCATTTTTCCGCTGCGCACGTCATCTGACACCCGCTTGATATTCTTCCTTGAGCGGTTCGAAAGCTCTAGAGACGGTCGATACCTGGTTCTTTGTTGATAGAACGACGCAGGTTTGCTCGGAAGTCTACGAGCGAAGAGCCGAGGATTCGCAAAACTTAGCCCCGTAATGCCAACTTCTTCCATCGCCAGTTTCAATCGATTGGTCACAAAACAGTAGGCAAAGCGATAGGGACGATACAACCGAAGTAGGTCCACATTTGCGTACTCTGATTCCACGATGATCGATTCCGCCTCCTGAGTAGTCGCATCGGCGGTAATCGCAATGTTCGGATGCGGTATATGCATCCAACTGTAGCCCGAGATGGGGCGGTCACCGTGCACTAGCGACAGAGGAAAGAACTTGTGGACCGGCAAACGAAACGATTCCATGATTTCGCGAAGCCGTTTGCTGACGATGTACCCGCAATCCGGCATGGGCGACCAATCGATAAAGTCGTTGGCGTCGTCGGCGTCCCGCAACAACACCGATTCCATGTTGGGAGAAAATTCGGGGATCGATTCCGACGTAAGGCGTTCAACAGAGTCAGGAGCTTGGTAGTCGTACCCTGGAGTCATCCGCGCCATCTGAGATCCGTGAGGAATCCCATCTAAACACCAACATGGTCTCTGCATACTCACCTCAGGTAGTTTCCGGCTGTTACCTTGCATATAGCGCGCTGGAAATTCAAACGTGGCTGCGCTAAGCACCGTGACAGCGGATTGCCGCACCGCAGTATCTTAATCAGAAGCTGCCAGCACCACGATGAAACTGCCAATTGTCCCCGTTTCGGAAAAGGCGAAGTCCTCCGCCGAAAGGTAACTGGGGCTATACCACTGGCATCAATCCAAAACGGGATAACGACCGGTGCGATCTGGTCCCCGAAGGCAGTTTTCGGTGTTCGTCTGGCGTGTCATCTGCTCTGTAAAACCGGCTGCTTATGAACTGACGTCGAAACGGTTCTGACACCCGGCATCTACAAGTCGGCCTACTACGAGCAATGTTACAACTGCCGTAGCCTCACGTCTCATGCGGGAACTCACAGAACATCCAAGATTTTCGACACAACGCTCATTTGGCAGTCGTTGATCCCTGCGCGGCTCTCTGCAACAGCCCCGTCAGGTCCGCGTTCGACGAATCAGTTTGCCCACCGATTGCAGATTCTTTTGATTTTCCATGAGGCGGTTTGGGCTATCGCTTCGTCCTGGTAGGTGTACGCCAAGTGCAAGCATGAGTCGATTACCACGGATGTGAAGTCGCATTAACGCATTTTGGCGCGACGATCATGCTCGGTGCGTATGTGAACGCATACCCGAACAAGAATCAATCATAAGATCTCGAAGAGGAGTTGCTAGTGAAGGCGTGTGTTGCGATTGGCTTAGTCTATTTCAAAAACCACAACGACTCACAACCGGTAATCTCCTCGAATGAAACTCACCTGTATATCACGAAACGTAATACTTGCTTCTGTCCTTTCCGTTTCAACGGCAAACGTGTTGGCTCAAACAGCGACGTTGCCGATGCACGTACCGTTCACAACGATCGCTGACGCGGACGGCAACGATCCAACCGATCTAGATGCGCCGCTCTTCCGTCGCGGACCTGGGAATCCGCTGTCCGACAAGAACGGTAATCCCGTTACACTTGGTCAGCTGGAGCAAATGGAGGGCGAGATTACGATCTCGGCGAAGCCAGGAGGCGGTACGGACGTCACGATTACCGCGACGAATCTGTTGCCCAACGAGCTCTACACCGTATGGGCGGGATACTGGCAAGATCCCGGTCATCCACTTGGCAATCGCGTCGGTTTCGGTGCAGCAACAGCCGGAAATCTCGGCCAGGACAACGCAGCATATTCTGACGAATCGGGGAGCGTAACATTCAATGTTGTGCAGGAAGAAGGCCCCATGACAATTCAGGGGTCGGCACCGGCCTACGCCCCTATCTCACCAATCGAAACGGCGCCTGGCGAGTTCGCAGATCATGCAGGGTATGCGATTGGGATCGCATATCACCTGGAAGATTTTGATCCTGAACCAGCCGTCGGATGGATCAACCCCGGTCCGGGAAACACATGGGTACTTCATGGTGTTGCAGAATTCCCAGCAGTTCCGGAGCCCTCAACGGCAATGCTCTCGATGATCGCTGGCTTGGCTTGCGGCCTCGTTCGAACGCGCAGTCGGAGGCGATAGGATGCTCAGTCGTCTTTGGAGTGCTGTTGGCAGCGTTGCTCTGATCACATGTTTTGCCCACAACGCGTGCGGGCAGCTCTCCATTGCACGACAGTGGAACGAAGTGCTACTTGATGCAATCCGCATCGACAAACCGCGGCCGACCGTTCACGCGCGTAATCTATTCCACACCTCGATCGCGCTATATGACAGTTGGGCTGCGTACGACATAACGGCTCGAGGCTACTTGCATCGCGAGAAGCTGGCGGCGCCAGACATCGAAGCCGCCAGACACGAGTCCATGAGTTATGCGACTTATCGTATTCTGACACAACGTTTTGAAAACTCGCCTGGAGCAACACAGTCACTCGCAGCCTTTGACGCCAAGATGAATGAACTGGGTTACGACCGCTGCTTCACCTCGCGCGTGGGCGAATCACCGGCGGCACTCGGCAATCGAATCGCACACGAAGTATTGCAATACGGATTGCATGACGGAGCCAATGAGCTGGGAAACTATGCAGATACCACTGGCTACATCCCGTCCAACCCACCGCTCGACGTAAACGCTTTCGGAACGACATTGCTCGACGCGAACCGTTGGCAACCACTAATTATCGATGGTGCTACACAGCAGTTTTTAACGCCGCACTGGGGAAATGTGACGGGGTTCGGCCTGACACCACCTTCCAGCCTTGGTGACGGATCAACTGACCTTCGCATCGACGCTGGTCCCGTTCCACTGCTTGGAGAAACTTCCGATGCGAATTTCAAGAGTGCTGTCCAAGACGTGATTCGCTTTAGCAGCCTGCTGGACCCAAACGCAGCTCGACTGATAGACATTTCTCCGGCCGTCATGTTCAACAATTCGCTGGGGACGGACGACGGCGAAGGTTACGCAGTCAATCCATCAACGGGAACAAGCTATGCGTCCAACGTTGTGAACCAGGGTGACTACGGGCGAGTCTTAGCAGAGTTTTGGGCCGATGGCCCCAACTCGGAAACTCCGGCCGGCCACTGGAACACGATTCTTAATGAAGTTTCGGATCATCCGTTGCTCGAAAAGCGAATTGGAGGCGTCGGCGACGAGGTGAGCGATTTAGAGTGGGACGTTAAGTCATACTTTGCTCTGAATGGCGCCGTACACAACGCGGCCATCGTCGCCTGGGACAACAAAGAAGTTTACGACTACGTCCGGCCCATCTCGATGATTCGTCACATGGGTGGTCTCGGACAATCATCTGACCCGCTCGAACAGAGCTATGACCCGAACGGACTACTTTTAGAAGACGGTTTGGTCGAGTTGGTTACCGAAGCAACGACTGCGACTGGCCAGCACCATGAACACTTGGCTGGGCATGAGGGAGAGATCGCCATCCGCGCGTGGCAGGGACATCCATCAGACGCCGAGGGAGTTGGCGGGGTTGCGTGGATTCTGGCCGAAGGTTGGTTGCCCTATCAGGCGACCAATTTTGTGACCCCGCCGTTCGCCGCTTTTTCATCCGGGCACAGCACTTTTAGTCGTGCCGCAGCCGAGGCCTTGGCTGGAATTACGGGAGACGAATACTTCCCCGGCGGGCTTGGTTCATTCACGTTTCGCGCCAACTCACTCAAGTTCGAAGCCGGCCCCAGCGAGGACGTCACGCTGCAATGGGCGACCTACTACGATGCAGCAGACGAGGCCGGAATCTCAAGGCTCTACGGCGGTATCCACGTCGAAGTCGATGACTTCCAAGGACGGATTACCGGATCGCAAATCGGCATCGACGCCTACGCTTTGGCACACAACTATTTCATCGGAGTACCGGAGCCGTCAGGTTACCTTCTAATGGTGTTCGGACTGCTCACATCAACGATCATTCGTCGACGACGCCCAATCAAAACGGCGACTACTGAGCTTTGATATCGGTTTAGGATCGAATCGGTTACCGGCTGCGCGTTACCGCGAAGATGCCTACATCTTCTTCGTATCAATGCATCATTCTGCGTGTTTGCGAGCCAGCAACGCCCATTCGCTTCGGCGTAAGCTGCCGTCTCGTGCTTGTTCTCTAGAAAGCGGCATTGCTCCGCCGATCAATCTTCGGGTACTCAGTCGTCAGAGCGAAGGGGAGGTACTATGCGTTGGACTTTGATAGCGTTGATTGCAGTTTCATCGACTGGTTGCCTTGTGAGTCACTCGCGTAAGAAAGTGATTCGCGAGCATGAACCGTTGCGACCAGTTCAGTTTCAATCGCCGGATGTCGCCAATCAGTTCAACCAGATTCTGAGGAACGAACGTTCCGCAAAAGGTAGCTCCTTCTCCTTTGGCGTTCCGTTCCTGCTGGGCCTATCCGGTGAAACCGTGCCCTCGGCCAACGCACACTACAACGATCACTCTCTTCGTTGCGATACCGACGGTGACTGCGTGATCACCGAAGCAGAAGTGGCTGCTTACGCGAGTCGCTAGGACAAGGAACGGCGGTGAAACGCGACCTGATTAGCGTTCTGCGGCAAAGCCATCCGACGACATCGAACTGAGCACACTCAATTCGACGGTCAAGATTTCTACTAACACTACGTGTTCAGGCGCCAATTTTCGAGATTTCTTTGAGCGAACCCTGCATTCGCTACGTTCTAGCTGTAGAGGCATTTGCTCCATGCTTTGCCGCCTGGTGATCCTCGAACAGCTTCACGTCGCAAATGGACGAATCTCTGACTCGCTTAATTCAACAAGCAGCCGGCGGCGACGACGCAGCCCGACAAGAGCTTTACAATCGAGTGCATGTCGACTTGCGCGCCGTTGCTCATCGAGTTGCGAGCCGCAACCGTTCTACCGAATTCCATACAACCGCATTGGTCAACGAAGTCGTTTTCCGCTTCGAAAAAGGTGAGGCGTTAGCGGCGATGGAAAACCGTAGAGTCTTCTTCTCGGTTGCGACGCGGGCCATGAACCAGATTTTGATAGACCACTATCGAAAATGCAGAAAGCTGATTGATAGTCCGGATAGACAATCTCAGCCACTCGATGCCGTCTTGATCGAAATTGAAGATCAGGTTGGAACTGACTTTGGACAACTACAACTTGAATTGACTCGGCTGTCCAACGAGTCTCCCAGGCAGCACGCGGTGATTATGCACCGCTATTTCGGCGGTCTCACCATCCCACAAACCGCGGAAATTCTAGGCGTCTCCGTGCAAACAGTTCAACGCGATTGGCGGCTAGCGCGAGCCACGCTCTTTCATCGACTTCGGGAGCCCTAGCGTGACGCCACACCAACGCGATCTAGCGCACAACATTTTTCTTGAGGTCGTCGAGCTGCCTACCACGCAGAGCTCTGGGGAATACCTGAATAAACGATGCGCCGATCTCCCCCGTGAAGTACGTGCACTTGTGGAGAGCCTGTTGGCTGCAGACAAGGCTGCGAGCGATGCAAACTTCTCTCAACTTCGTGCACCGATAGCGGACTTGGTTTCGGATACCGTTGACTCGCAGGCGCCGCTGGGTGCCGGATGTCGGATCGGAACCTATCGTCTACTCGAGAAACTCGGCGAGGGTGGCATGGGCATTGTGTTCATGGCCGAGCAAAAGAACCCCGTACGACGAAAAGTGGCTTTGAAGCTAATTAAGCCGGGCATGGACAGCCGGCAGGTTATTGCACGTTTTGAAGCCGAACGCCAAGCACTCGCGATGATGGATCACCCAAACATCGCCAAAGTGCTCGATTGCGGTACGACGGACCAAGGCCTTCCCTACTTCGTGATGGAGCTTGTGAAAGGCATTCGCATCACCGAGTACTGCGATCGTAAACGATTGAATGTCCGCGAGCGACTTCGATTGTTTTCGCAGGTGTGCCACGCAACCCAGCATGCTCATCAAAAGGGGATCATTCATCGAGACCTGAAACCTAGCAACGTTTTGGTCGCTGACTATGACAATGTGCCCACTCCCAAAGTGATCGACTTCGGCCTCGCCAAGGCGCTACACCACAACCTCACCGACAGAACGCTTTTCACGCAGTTTGGGCAAGTCCTGGGGACTTATGAATATATGAGTCCGGAGCAGGCAAAACTCAACCAACTGGACGTAGACACGCGTTCCGATGTCTATGCACTGGGTGTTTTGCTCTACGAGTTGCTGACAGGGACAACGCCTTTTGATGCCGCCCGATTGAGAAATGCTGCCTTCGACGAAATGCTACGCGTGATTCGAGAAGAAGAGCCGCCGACTCCTAGTTCTAAGCTCAGTCTCAGTAAAAACGCAGCCGAATGGGCCGATCAACGGGGAGTGAAAGAGCCAACGCGTTTGGTATCCATGTTTCGCGGCGAGCTGGATGCGATTGCGATGAAGTCGCTTGAAAAAGAACGCGCCAATCGATACGGGACCTGTGCTGCACTTGCTGAAGACATCAAAAACTATCTGGACGATCAACCAGTCACCGCTGTAAGGCGCTCCCCAACACGCACAGTCTTCAAGTTTGTCCGCAGAAATCGGATGCGGCTGACAGTGATTTCGTTGGCCTTGATCACGATGCTGGTTTTGGCAACCTCCGCTGTTCTGACTTCGATAGCGAACGACAAGGCCGCAACCAAGGAAACCTCTCGTGCAGTTGCCCGTTTGGTTGCGAGATCACTCTCGGAACGACTGCGAAAACCCGTTCTAAGCGCCGTGATTGCAAAGGAAGCGTTGAACATTGCGCTACGAGATTTGCCGTCGGCAATTCCGTTAGCCCTAGAGACATTGCTAAATGCCACCGTTGGAATAAATGGTATCCCGCTCGCCGACGCTGACGGACGATTGATGGATGATGTGGACATATCGGCGGACGGATCTTGGGTTGTCGCGCTAGCCGACAATGACCCTTCTGACTGGACTCCGGAAGGCGATCTGCTCTGTTGGCATCTGTCTCAACACGACGTCGACGAGACTCCAGTGGTGATTCCCAAAGTCCGCAACTGGCAATTCGACAGAAACAAAAACGTTCTGTTTGTATCCAAGACGAACGACCAGATAGAAGCTTGGAAGTTGGACTTACCCGAACCACAACTCTTGCGGACCATCGGTGGCTTCGCTGGAATCTCCAGCTTGGCTGTCGACTTCGAATCGAACCGTATGGCCGTGGCCACAAGCTCTTCGATCCAACTCCGTGATCTAGAACGTCCCAATGTGTCGCGGACGATTCGATATCCCGACAACGGAACGGATAAGTTTTGGGTTGGCCTCAGCCATGGCGGAAAGTGGCTGTTTGGAAAGCGTAATGGTGTACGAGCGCGAGAGGTGTACATCTGGAACTTGGATAGTGAACAAGCTGTTACGACTCCCAAGGCCATCCAGCACGAGCATTGGATAGGGCACACGGTGGATAACCCCGATGGCACGTACCTATTTACCGGTTCGCAGGACAAGTTTTTGCGAATGTGGGATCTGAATGCGGCGGACCCCACGGCCAATGTCCACCACGAATGGAGTTTTGAAGGTCGGATGCATGCGACGGGACTGGCCCTAAGGGACGATTCCATCGCAATCGGCTCAGGTGCGTTTCGCGTCTACTCAATGGTGGGCGAACGGCCAGAGTTAACGCACGACCTGAACGGCCACGGTGGTTTTGTGAACAGCATTGCGTTTGCGAAAGGTGCAAAGCAACTTGTGTCCGGTGGTACGGACGGAAGTGTTCGCTTGTGGCATTTACGAGACCCAAACCCAAACCGCACGCAGGCTGTACTACTAGGTCACGAGCGACCCGTTACCAACGTTGCGATCTCTGATGATGGTTCGTGGGCCGTTAGCCGCGACAACGCTGGCGTAGCAAGGCTTTGGTGCTTTTCTTCGTCCGCACCAACACCGCCGATGGTTCTCCGCACAAGCCCACAATCAAATCACATTTTCCACCATGCAACAATGGACATCAGCGACGACTCTCGCTGGCTGGCGACAGCTATGCCCGACAGTTCGTTGCGTCTATGGGACCTACAAGCTCGATCCCCATCTCTGGCGTTCAAGGATCTCGTGGGTCACCAATCGGGGATTCACAGTATTGATATCAGCCCGGACGGAGAAAAACTGCTATCCGCTGGTTTCGACCGTGACGCCCTTCTATGGGATCTGCGCAGCGATGATCCACCGATCGCTTTGCCGCATCCGACGAAACCCAATGGCAAGCCATACCTGAAAGCCAAAGTTACATTTAGTCCGGACAATCGTTGGGCGGCCACGGCGTGCAATGATGGGATCGTAAGGCTTTGGGATCTGAACTCAAGGGACATAACCACTAGCGTCCAAGAATTGCCGGGACACTCGGCTGGAGTCTTTCGCATCGAGTTTAGCCAAGACAGTCGCTGGCTGGCATCGTCTTGTGAGAAAGGGGAACCGGGAACAGTCGATCACCGAGTACTTGTCTGGGACGTTCAAGCCACGAATGTCCGAGACAACGGCTGCATCGTTATCGACGAGCATGTCGAGGGTCAAGCTGTCTTCAACATTCACTTCATCGACGATGGCAAGAGACTGTTGACCGGCGGAACCACGGATGACCATCTACTACTGTGGGATTGTGAATCCTTCGCAACGAAGGAATTGAAACACGTCAACCTAGGTCCTTACTACTCGATGAAAAGTGCGCACAGTCCAAATGGTCGCTGGCTGGCAACCACGCCTCCCGTACTGCTGTACGATCGTTCGAAGCCCGAGCAACCGCCGTCGAGATTTAATTTAGTCGCACGATGCATTTCGATCAGTCAAGACAGCCGTTGGTTGGCAGTCGGAATCCATACAGGTGACACCGTTCTGTTCGACCTCCACGCTAAGGATGTCGCAGGCTCGCGGCAGACGTTGCAGTACCACAGTGCATCCGTGCGCAGCGTTGGTTTTACGAACGATGGCAAGTGGTTGGTGTCTTGCGCCGAAGACGGCAACTCAGTCCTTTGGCCGCTCGGAATTGAACGAGCGCTCGACGCCGCAAATCGCGCCATCGGCCGATCACTATCCGCGCAAGAGCGCCAAGACTACGGACTCAATTAGTTCGAGTCGTCCTCCGAGATCGCTCGTATCTCCACGTTGTGCCATCTGCGTTTCTTTCAGATTTCTGCGACTTTCCTTTAGTTGATTCAGGTTGGCTTGCGTTCAGTCTTTCGAATCGATCCTTGGCGTTCGAACTTGCCGTAAATCACTTGTTTAGGAAATCGCATGTCTCAATTCGTCACATACGTCCAACGAGTCTTCCTCGTCTGTTTGCCTGCAATGGTTTTGGCAGTCATTCATGTACCGCAAGCCAAATCTGATGTGCTCGTCCACGAGACATTCGCTGACAACAACATCTTCGACGGTACACCAGCACTGTGGGAAGGTGCATGTTTTCAGAACGAGTGCGGTCCCGTGCCGCCGACCGCTGACATGGTGCTCGAAAATGGCGCCGCTGACGTAACAATTCGCAGTTTCGCCATGTGGCGTCTAAAGTCCGTAGATGGCGTGGAAATCGTGCCGTCCAATCAATGGTCCGTTCGTGCGAGGATCACCCCGCAACGAGGCGAGAACGACGCGTTTGTAAATCAAGGCAGCATTGTCGGCGTCGGCCTAGACCAATACTACTGGGGAGCTGGAATGCACTTGGCGGACCATGGCTCAACGGTCGATGCTCAGTTGGCAGCTGGGCGATTCGGTGACTCCGATGCCTCAGCTGAAAGATCAGCGTTCTATGAGCCCTGGGTTGTACAGTTGGATGTCAGCCCCAATGGAACGCAAGCATTCCGTTGGCCTGTCAGCGACCCATCTCGTGTCGCCAACGTCAGTTGGAACAACAACCAAAGTACCGCGGCCGGCTTGCCCGTGTTCTGGGGCAATTGGGGAGGACGATCGATCTTTGAAGAAGTCATCGTCGCGACGGAACCCATGGGTGTCGGTGGCGACTTCGATCGCAATGGAGTTTTGGACATGTCCGATCTGCTTGCTCTCACCGACGTGGTGGACGCAGGATCTAACGATCCTCGATTCAATCTGACCGGAGACGAAGTAGTGAACTTGATCGATCGCGATACTTGGATTACGAAAATCAAGAAGACGACGCTCGGTGATGCAAACCTGGATGGGCGTGTAGAGTTCTCGGACTTCCTCGCACTTTCAAAAAACTATGGACAACCGGGAGATTGGGCGGCTGGGGACTTCGACGGTGATCGTCAGATTCAGTTTCCCGACTTCCTGATCCTTTCAGAGAACTACGGGCGTGGTTCCATGGCAACCACATCCGTGCCCGAACCAACAGCGGGAACCCTCTTCGCAATAGCGGCGATCGCATTCATTCCCTTCCGGCGACGCTTCAGAAAATGTCGATAGCGAGACGCAAAGTAGCAACCAGTCGCTAACGAATCTGGGCCTACAACAAAGGTCGCAGGCCCAGACTCAGTTTCGTCTTGGTCGAAGGTGACCCTACTCCGCGAATGCTTCGTCCACGGCGGCGGGCGAGAGTACCTCGGCGGTCGTGCCAGAGATTCGGATCATTGTGTACGCACCTGACCTACCAATCATCTGAACCACTTCAGAATCGGTCATCGAGAGTGCTTGTGACCCTAGCTCCGAGCTATCCAGCGTCAGGGTGTCACCGTCCATGGTGACCTCAATGCTGCCAGCTGCATCCCAACCGCCTCGGTTGGTGACCCAAGCCAGTTCGCTACCGTCCATCACAATCAGTAGCCCAGGGTCACGCTGCGAAGACAACGTTTCCAGCAATCCGAACTGAGCGGTTAGGCCTCGTTCGCCATACAAATCACCCAGACTTTGTTGGCCGTCCGCAATCACGATGTCTCGGCTATCCGACTCAGTTACTGCGACGCCCGCCGTGGTTTCACCGTCTTCGCCCGTGACCTCGATCTCAAAAGTGTTCTGCCCGTCATTGATGAACGGAGGCTGCTCCTGGCTAATCGTGTATTCGCCGGGTCCAACCCCTGCGAATGAAAACCGACCATCGATCGAAGTCTTCGTCGTTACGCTGACGTCATTTCCTCCACGGTCTCGTCCTGTCAGCAAGAAAGAAATGCCACCCAGGCCAAGCTCGTTGCCATTCCTTTGCGTATCATTGTTCAGATCGTTGAAGAGCTGACCCGCGTAGGTCACTTCCTGATTTTGCTCCGGCACCGTGACCGTCACTGTTCCGGTACCAACGTTACCCGCGGAGTCCTCGACGGTGTACGTGAACGTGTCTGTACCAGGTGAGTCAAAGTTGGGATCGTAAGATATCGTCGTGCCGTCTTCGCTCACCGAAGCCGTGCCGGCACTACCCGTCAGATCAACACCCGTAATCGTCAGCGTCGCACCTTCGCTAGGCGTATCATTCACGAGTACGTCGTAAGTTTGCTGACCTGTCGAGACAACCGTGAACTGATCATCTTGCACGTCGAAAGTGTTTTCGACTGGCGGGTCAACCGGATCTGCCTCGACGACAGTCACTTCGACCTCGGCTGAAGCGAGACCACCATTTCCATCACTCACCTGATAGGTCAGCGTGTCCACGCCGGTGAAATCTGTGTTCGGTGTG
>CAYQMZ010000002.1:17125-34932 GCA_964418725.1 uncultured Pirellulaceae bacterium | reverse complement strand
AGACCAGACCATCGGCTGAAATCGTGACCGTACCATTCGTGGGTTCGGACAAGATATCCGTCAGGCTCAGCGTCTCGCCCACGTCTGGAAGCGAAGTATCGTTGGCCAGCACGTCCAGCAACTGATCCGTACTATTTTCGTCGACTTCAAAGTCATCGTTGAAGGCACTAGGTGGCTGATTCGGATCCACTGGATCGTCCGATGCAACCGTGATCTGAACCTCGGCCGATGCAACGCCACCGTTTCCATCACTGATCTCATAAGTCAGCGTGTCGGTACCGGTGAAGTCGGCATTTGGCGTGTAGATCAGAACCAAACCATCTGCGGAAATTGTGACGCTACCATTGGCTGGCTCGCCCAAGATCTGCGACACAGTAAGCGTCTCACCAACGTCCGGCAGCGAAGTATCGTTCGCCAGTACGTCTAGCAACTGGTTCGCACTGTTTTCGTCGACTTCAAAGTTGTCATTCACAGCACTTGGAGGCTCGTTGGGATCGATCGGATCGTCCGAGCCAACCGTGATTTGAACTTCAGCCGATGCAACGCCACCATTTCCATCACCCACTTCGTAGGTCAGTGAGTCAGATCCGGTGAAGCCATCGTTAGGCGTATAGATCAGAATTAGGTTGTCGGCCGAGATCGTTACCGTACCATTCTGCGGCTCGACCAAGATCGCCGTCAGCCCCAGCACCTCATCCGTATCAGGGTCCGTCGAGTCATTCGCCAACACGTTCAGCAGTTGGTTTGGCTGGTCAGAGTTGACTTGGAAGCTGTCCGCAGCGGCCGTCGGTGGGTTGTTGGGCTCAACGACTTCCCGTGCAACTGTCAGGAATGCGGTCGCCGAAGCCAAACCGCCGTTTCCGTCACTGACTTCGTACGTTAGCGAGTCAGATCCTTCAAACCCATCGGCCGGAGTGTAGATCAGAATCTTTGCATCTGCAGAAATCAGAACCGTGCCGTTGTCCGGGGCATCCAAAATCTGCGTCAGCAGCAACGTCTCGCCGGGTTCCGTGATGTCGTTCGCCAGCACATTCAGCAACTGATTAGGACGACCCGCAACGACGTCGAAATCATCGTCCACGGTAATGGGCGCTTCGTTCGGGTTGTCTGAAGCTTCCACCGTAACTGTTAGTTCGCCCGTTGCCGTGGCAGTTGCCGCTTCACCCCCGG
Organism: uncultured Pirellulaceae bacterium; assembly: GCA_964418725.1. Classification (GTDB taxonomy): domain Bacteria; phylum Planctomycetota; class Planctomycetia; order Pirellulales; family Pirellulaceae; genus CAYNJG01. The sequence continues at coordinate 33,762 of CAYQMZ010000002.1, read as the reverse complement.
TCGTTCCATCATCTTCCACCGTGTAAGTGATCGTTTCCGTACCAGAGAACCCTGCCGCCGGCGTGTATTCGATGTCTCCATCATCGTTCACGCGAACCACTCCATCGCCGTCGCCGCTTACAGCTGCGATGCGCAGTGTCTGGTCACTCTCGTTGTCCGGGCCAGGAACATCATTGGCTAGTATGTCGGCGGCCAAAAAGACGGCGACTTGTCCGCCGGTGACGGTTTCCGATTCACCTTGCACAACCGGCGCATCGTTGACTTCCGCCACTTCGACAGTGACTGTTGCGGTGGACGTCAATTCCGTTCCGCTGCCGGTGGTCGTATAGGTGAACGTCTCGGTGCCAAAGAAGTCTGGCCCAGGCGTGTAGCGAATTTGGAAAGCGTTCCACGTGATACTTCCAAACTCGGGTTCGGTCACCGAAGTGATCGTCATGATCTCTTGCTCATCACCGTCCGCGTTCAAGTCATTCAGGAACAGAGAGGTTAACGGAATGTCGCCCGCCGAGTCTTCGACAAACAGGTCGCGGTTTGGATCGTCAGCATCTAAATCCTGTGGAAAGAAATCGTCAACGGCATTCGGACCATCGAGCACGTTTTCGACATTGACGGTCACATTACCTTCGAAAATTCCGTCCTGCGTCTGTACCAGATACGTGAATGTCTCGGTCCCAAAGAAGTCGGCCGCCGGTGCGTAGACAATCGTCTGACCGTCGGTGTCGACGTTTGCCATTCCAAGCAGATTGTCACCAGTAACGCTGATGATCATGGCCGTATCGTCCAGGTTGTCGTTGGCCAGGACCTCTAGGAAGTTGTCCGTCACATCCTCCTGGACTGCGAATTCGTCCGCTGCAACTTCGCCCGCAATCGTCTGATCAATGGCGATTCGCACCAACTGCTCGTCAGTCGAACTCCCAAACTGTCGAACGGATACGCGTAGCGCAACCTCTGACGCGCTGGATGCTTCGGGGATCTCCACTTCGACCAACCCGTTCTCCGATACCGTGGCGGTTGCGTCAAAGGGACTCACGACATTGACGTCGAAGATCAGATCGTCGCCTTCAATATCCGTGGCGCTTAGCTGGAACATAAACGTGGATCCAGCGGCTGCATTGAAGTCCGGGATGTCCGCCAAGAAAGGTGGCGTGTTGTTGCTAGATTCTGCCAACGAAACCGTGATCGTCTCACTGACCGACCGACCATCTTCGTCCGTGGCAGTGATCGTGACGTCGGTCGTGCCGGAGGACTCTAACGCACGCAATTGCAGGATCGCGTTTTCGTTGTCTTCAAAGACCGTAGCTTCCGTGATGACGACGTCGTCGACAGGAGTGTTGCGGAATGCATTCACAGGCACGCCGCTAATCGAATCCAAAACATCAAAACCTTCGATCAATTGACCAAAGATCGAATGGTTGAAATCCAACCAAGGTGTTTCCGCATCGGTCACGAAGAACTGCGAATTGTTCGTGTCGTCGCTCGATTTTGCCATCGACAATACGCCGACCTGGTTGTGCTGCAAGTCAACGTGAAACTGGTCGTCAAAGTTACCTAGGTCGGATCCGCCAGTGCCATTACCCAGCGGGTCGCCACCTTGGATCACAAACTCATCAATGATGCGATGGAATGTGATCCCATTGAAGAAGCCACTCTCGGTTAATTCAATGAAGCGATCCGTAACTCGCGGAGCCCGTCCTTCAAAGAACTCGAAGACCATCGTGCCATGGTCGGCCACTTCTACCGACCAACTTCGATTGCCTGATGTGAACTCGGCTTCGACCAGCATCGGATCCGATACGGACACCGTGTAAGTCAAACCGTCACCCAGGTTGTCGATACCATCGATCGGCAATTGACGGGGTGACTCGATTTCTAACTCCAGCGCGTTGTTTTCGAGCTGCGTTACGATTGCTGGAGGATCCGTTGCCGGTTCGTCGCTCTGAACATTTAAAGTAACCGATCCGAAATTGATGTCTGCATCGGGAACCGCCGTATCCAAATCGAACAATAGAATTTCGTGCGCCGGTTTGACGTCTGCTGGGTTGGACGAGAAGACAAGTTCACCCGCCGAATCGGCAGTCATCGCCACGGAAAACAACAGAAACTCGTCAGAGCCAAGCGGAGACAGACTGCCGGTAAATGCACCCACCTCGTCCAGCACACCGGGAGTCGAGACGTCGCCGTCGGCACCGTTCGTGAAGGTGTCGCCGAACTCGATACCCGACTCATTTACTGACGCGAGTGCGCTATCGTATTCGACGTCAACATACGCACCGAAAACACCGCCCACTTCTTCACCACGAAGGTCTGCAACGTAGGCACTCAGCCGAAACTGGTCCCCCACGTCCGCCGAAGTGATCACGTTTCCTTCAAGGTCTGTAACCTCCAAACGCACCCCAACGGTTTCGCCTTCACCGTTCGGCTCCAGTGCTCGGTTCACCTGTAGAACATCTAGCGCCGAAACGTATCCATCACCGTTCGCATCGACCAACATTGTCTCAAGGGAAGAGCCAGGTTCCCCTGAAGGCATTTCGCCGAGCAATCGAGCTCCGAAACGATTGATATTGTTCGTGATAATTAGACCGTCTAACGGCGAGACATAACTGTCTTGGTTAATGTCATTGCTGTCGATCGGATTCTGCCAGGACGACGCCACGTCACTGGCCAACAAGAGACGAGCTTCCAGTTGTTCGGAACGCAATCTCGAGCGAGTTTCGTTACGACGCTTCAATTTTCGGTTGCGGTTGGACATGTGCTTCGCTGGGTTTCTCATAGTTGTGAATCAAGAGGTCGACTTGGCTTCGCGTAAGTTATACGAGAGAAGACGCCCTTTGACGCCTCTTCATCTGGCAGAGACATGTCGACGGATTCGTTCCCTGGTTGGACGGAACCGAGGCTTGCCTGTCACGCTCTGCCGGTGTGCGCGGAGGAATCGACCATTTTTTAGGCTAATTTCACGCGTTAGATCCTGCCAGAGAATTGCGATTTGCCGTCGCGTAACTATCTGAACAACACCCGCGTAACCCGTCGTACGTTAAGCGATTTGTGCTTGATACGTCTGAGTGTTTTCGTTGCTGAGGGTGTCAACCAACGTTAGTCTGGAAGAGTTCGCCGGCTGATTTCGGCAAATGCAACATTGAGTTCAGGGCACTGAATCTGTCGGCGGAAGTGGTGTAAAAAGCATCGCCCCGCCGATTTCGGCGTGCCCATCCGGCAACCAAGTGGCCTTTAAGTAGATAGCCCCCAGCAGACCTGGGAGCCATCAACGCGGCGCATCTCCTGAATTACAACATGACGAAGCCATCAAAGAACTCGTTTCGAACCCGCCTCTCTGTTGAGAGTTTGGAGAGCCGACAGTTGTTGTCCGCCGTTCCCTACGGAGCCGGTACCCACGACGTGTCCGAATTCCTGCTCGGTTCTGTTGCGGTGAACGTCGTGTTCATGGAGTCAAACGGAAACCTAGACCCCGACACAGAGACTTGGACGGATGACCAGCGTGACCAAGTCAAGGCGAACATCGAAGAAGCACTGGAGTGGTGGGAAGACACGCTGGCGATGTACACCGATGTGCACCGCCTGAGCTTTGAGGTCGACTATACGTACGCCGACGATCCGGTTGAAACAAAGTACGAACCGATCTCACGAAACTCCAACGATTTTCGATTTTGGATCGAAGACTTCTTTCGACATGTGAATGTGCCATCGTCGAATGGATTCACAAGCGAAATACGAACTTACAACCACTGGCTACGAGAGTCACTGGATACGAATTGGGGATTCACCCTCTTCGTGGTCAATGCGGCCAATGACGAAGACCAACAGTTCGGCGATGATCAGGGCCGCACGGTGTTCAGACGAGCATTCGCCTATCCAGGTGGGCAATTCATTGTCATGCCTCACCACCGTCCCCCAGCCACCATCGCGCACGAGATCGCGCATATATTTTGGGCACACGACGAATACGGTGGCAGCGATCACTACACCGAACGTCGTGGATACTACAACACTCAGAATACCAATGCGTTAGACGGGCACCCGAATCCTAACGAACGCGAAGACAGCCTGATGTGGTCGCTTCGCACCTCGAACTATGAAGATCACCTCTTGTCACAATCGGCTCGCGAAACCTTGGGCTGGCGAGACTCCGACGGTGACGGAATATTCGACGTGTTGGACGTGCCTCACATCACGGTCGGAAATCCAGAGTTCGATGCAGAAAGTCGAACGATTCGTTTCGCCGGGAACTCTGCTGTGCGAACGCTGGAAAATCTGAATTCGTCTGGCTCTTCACGGGACATGACGATCAACAAGATCACGGACCTGCAATATCGTGTAGACGCCGGATCGTGGACGAACCTAGCAGAATTTGATGACTATCAAGTAGCGTTCGACGTTACCACGGCCGAGATTCCTCTGGGAAGCGAGTTTGTCGAGTTCCGCACCATCGACAGTCGAATCGGCCTCGCGAGTAACACAGTTGGTTTCGAACTGCCTGAAGAACCATCCGTCCCCAGCGAACCAGTAGACCCAGAGCCTAGCGAGCCGATCGATCCAGATCCTGTAGAGCCCGATCCAGAGCCTGTCGACCCGGAACCCACGGAGCCTACACCAACTGAACCTGAACCTTCTGATCCACAGCCAACTGATCCACAGCCAACTGATCCGCAGCCAACAGACCCGCAGCCAACAGACCCGCAGCCAACTGATCCGCAGCCAACAGACCCAACACCCACCGACCCGGTGCCAACGGCCCCAGTTCTGACGAATCCCGACAATCAATACGACGTAAGCGGCGACGGTTTTGTCTCGGCAATCGACGCATTGAAGGTCATCATTGCCATCAACGATGGAATTTCCACACCAACCGAGAGTGGTCCTCCGTATCTGGACGTTACCGGTGATGGAGTCGTATCTAGCCGCGATGTGTTGCTGGTGATCAATCACATCAATCGTCAATCGGCGGCGGAAGCCCCCACGGTAAACCTGCTGAGCACCAATCGAGATCAATCCGGTGACGGTGCAGCTGCCGAACCGGCGGCGTTGCTCGCTTTTCCGATGGGACCGCATCCACGTGCCGTCACCGAGTCACTGTTCGCTCGCGATGAAAACGTGACAGATCTCTTCGACTAGTCGCGGACGAATCTTCTGACGTTGGCAGAACCAGTGCCCCACGTCCCAGCGACCGCGACGCTCTTCTTGCCAGCCAAATCACAGGAACTCGCTAGAATGTTCGATTAGGTCGCTTTGCGTGGCCTCGTTCGAAAACGGCGACGTGTGATACAGAGTGGCTTTGATGAGCGACCAACGCTTGTACTATTTGGGATGCCCAGTCTGGGCGTGTGACGGCTGGGTCGGTTCACTCTACACATCCAACAAACGTCGAAGTTGGCTGGACGAGTATTCAGCAGTCTTCCCAACCGTCGAAGGTAACAGCACCTTCTACGCGATGCCAACAACGGACTTGGTCACCAAATGGGCCAACGAGACACGGGAAGGCTTTCGATTCGCGTTGAAGTTCCCTCGTGTCATTACCCATGAGCTTCGTTTGCAATACTGCGACGACGAAACGCGGATGTTCCTCGACGCGCTGTACGTGCTGCAATCCAAAGAACGGCTGGGGCCCAGCTTTCTGCAACTGCCACCCAGTTTTTCCCAGCGAGATTACCAAGTGCTCGAGGCCTATCTGCGTGGCCTGCCGACGGATCTGCCGTTTGCCGTAGAGGTCCGACATGCGGATTACTTCGAACGATCCCAATACGACGAACAACTCAACGAATTACTGTTCGAGCTTGGGATGGATCGGGTCGTATTCGATAGCCGAGCGTTGTATTCGGCCCCTCCTTCCGACGAATATGAGGCTGCATCCCAGAACCGAAAGCCAAACCCACCGGTTCGTCCGATCGCCATTGGAAAATATCCGATGGTTCGGTTCGTTGGTCGCAATCGCGTGAGCGAGGTGCAGCCATGGATTGAAGAATGGGTACCGGTGATCTCCGAATGGATCGAACGAGGTAAAACGCCCTTCGTGTTTACTCACTCTCCCGATGACACGTTCGCTCCTGAGTTCGCCGAACGATTTCACGCTGAGCTGCGAGCCACACTGCCAACAGTCGATCCACTACCGGAATGGCCAGGCCGCAATGTGAAACGGCAACAGGAGTTGTTTTAGTTCTTAATAGAAGAAAGAGACGCCCCATGTGGAATACGGTTGTTGAAGTCATGCGAATGCTGATCGCTACGTATGCCCAAATCTGCGGCGGCAACTTCGGCTGGGGAATCTTGTTGGCATCTTTGACGTTCAGGGCCACACTGTTCCCGTTGTCGCTGAAACTCGCAAAGGAGTCGCGAAAACATCAGGAGGCAATGCAAAGGATCAAACCGGAACTAGATCGCATTCGCCAAGAGTATCGCGATCGACCAGACCGCCTGAATCAGCATGTAAAGAGTCTGCTTGAGCGCAATAACATTTCCTTGCTGCCCGTGGGGCTTCTGGCAAGCCTAGCTCAGATTCCGTTATTCGTTGCGTTCTACTCTGCTGTTCGTAGGGTAGCCCAGTTTGGCGGCAAGTTTCTCTGGGTTGGCAACATCGCAAAACCGGATCTCTTGCTAGTAGCCGGCGTGACAGCCATCACCTGCGGCGCCGTCTACCTCGCAAAACCGCATTCGAGCTTACAGGGACTCGAAACCATCTACCTACTGGTCCCAGTTGCATTCACAGCGATATTCCTCATCAAAGCGTCCGCGGGTGTGGCCATCTATTTCGGCGTTTCCTCTGCGATCAGTGCGCTGCAAAGCCACATCCTCAGGCAATCCACGGTCTGACCTCGGACACCCTTCGGCTTCCGAGTCAGCCAGCAACGTCGTCCTTTACAAGTCGCAATGCCTCTTGCTCGCTGAAGTTCCAGAACAGCCCGGGACGAATTAGAAACTCGCAAAACGTTGCAGTCACGAGCCCGCCAAGGATCACCGTCGCAACCGGGAACAAGACTTCCTTCCCCGGCAAATGACCTCCAATGACCAACGGGACCAAGGCCAAGCCGGTCGTCAGAGCAGTCATCAATACGGGCGCAAGACGCTCAAGACTTCCACGCAGAATCGTATCCTGCGAGAAGCCCTCGTCTCGGACACCATCCAAGTACGTCGACATCAGCAGCAACCCGTTCCGCGCGGCGATTCCACCAAGCGAAATGAAGCCTACCATCGCGGCCGTCGACATTTCTTGTCCCGTGATCCGCAAGGCCAAGATGCCTCCAATGAAGGCTGCTGGCAACGCGATCAAAATCTGCACAACAATTCCACGTGAGGGAAACGCTGAATACAAAACAACAACGACTGCAACTAACGCGATCATACTGAGCAATAGAATTCGACGTCTTGCTTCCTGCTCTTCCTCGAACAAACCGCCGTAGGTGATGAAATAGCCCTCGGGAAAATCGAGTTCACCGATTCGTGCTTCAATATCGTCCATGACGTCGCTTAAAGCACGGCCTTCGGAATTCACACGCACGACGATTCTGCGACGCCCGTTTTCACGCTTGATCGTGTTGGGGCCACCCGACTCGTACACATGGGCCACCGAGTCCAGTGGAATACGCTGGCCGGTAGGTAGCTCCAAGGGAACGCGGTGCAAGTTGGCCAAGTCCCTGCGATAAGGCTCCGCCAATCTCAGCATCAGATCAAACGTGCGCTGACCATCGAACACTTGCGATACCACGCGTCCGTGCATCGCAGTCTCGATGAAGTCTTGTACGAACTGGGCATTGATGCCGTAGTACGCCATGTGCTCTACATCCAGTTCAACGCGAAGCTGAGGCGCCATACTTTGTTGTTCGACAATGGGAGGCTCGATCCCATCAACGTCACGTATGGCTGATTGAATTCGCTTTGCTTCGCGACGAAGCGTTATCAAATCGTCGCCGTACAACTTGATTGCAATCTGTGCGTTCACTCCAGAAAGCATGTGGCTAATCAAATGGTAGATCGGCTGCTCCTTCTCCGTTTCCACCCCGGGAATATGAGCCACCGCTTCGTCCAGCAAATGATCGATCTCTTGACGAGACAAGTTGCAATTTGGGTTCAGTTCAATCACATACTCCGAAACATTCACCCCCATGACGTGTTCGTCATTTTCGGCTCGGCCGGTGCGGCATGTGAACCACTGGATCGGCGCGTTCGGATTGTCTTCCGTAGCAGTTAGCTCATTCAGTTTCTTGTCCGCAATGCGACTGAGCTCTCGGCTGACTCGCAACGAAGTACCTGGGGGTGCGAAGAGATTTACTTGCGCCGCGCCCTCATCGAATTCCTGCAGGAATCGCCGGCCCATTCTTGATGCCACGATCCCGCTAAGTACAAATCCGATCAGCACCAGAGACAGCATCAGTGACGTCCCCAGCGGTGACATGCTGAAGCGAATCAGGGGCGTCGCCAACTGCTTCAGCGCACGCAGTACGAAACCATCCTGGTCGGTAGCGGTCGCTCGGGCGTTTGGCAAAAGGTAATACGACAACACCGGCGTCACCGTCAGCGACACAGCCGTCGACGCAAAGATCGACACGATATAGGCAACACCCAAAGGGGCAAACATACGTCCAGCGATTCCGCTGAGTGCAAACAGCGGTGCAAAAACCACGATCACAAGAATCGTGCTGATGATGATGGCGTTCCGAACCTCCATGCTGGCCTCGAATACGACTCGCCACGCTGGCTTCGGTTCGGACAACTGCCGATTTTGCTTTAAACGGCGATAGATGTTTTCGACGTCGACAATCGCATCATCAACCAACTCACCCAACGCAACGGCGAGGCCACCGAGCGTCATTACGTTGATCGACATGTCGAACCATCGAAAGACTAACGCCGTCACTAGAATCGATAGCGGAATCGCGGTCAGCGTGATGAACGTCGTCCGAAAGTTCAGCAAGAAGAGGAAAAGCACAATCACGACCAAAATCGCACCGTCGCGCAATGCCTCGACGACATTCTGCACGCTGAAGTCGATGAACTTGCGCTGCTGGTACGTGACAGCCAATTTGACGTCGTTTGGCATCGCCACTCGAAGCTCTTTTAAAGCCTTTTGAACTTCCTCGGTCACGGCACGAGTGTCAGCCCCTGGCTGCTTCTGCACCGTCAACACGACCGCGTCGCGCCCGTTTACTGAAGAGTCGCCTCGTTTTTGCGCCGCACGTTCTTGAACACTAGCAACGTGTCGGACCAATACGGAACGTTCCTCCGATGACTTTACGACGATCTGTTCGATATCCTCCGCGGAACTCACCATTCCCAATCCGCGGACCAGATATTCGCTGGCGTCACTGTCGACGAAGCCTCCAGTGACGTTCATGTTGCTACGGCGAAGTGCTACTTCGACATCATGCATCGAGACTTCGTGTTGGTGCATCAGGTGCTGATCGACCAGTACCTGGAACTGCTTGCGGCCGCCGCCCATGGTGATGACTTGCGACACGCCTGGGATCGTTAGCAGTCGCTGACGTACCACCCAATCTGCTTGCGTGCGCAGCTCCAATGGATTCGTCGTTCCATCTTCGCTCCACATGCCCACCATTAGGATTTGCCCAAGCAGCGACGAGATCGGCCCCATCTGCACTTCGACGTCATCAGGCAGGCGATCCCGCACCATGGCAATGCGTTCTTGCACGATCTGTCGTGCTCGATAGATTTCGGCACCCCACTCGAAGTCAACTTGCACCATTGAAAGACTGATGTCGGACGAACTGCGAACGGCCGTGACACCAGGGGCGCCGGTAATCGCCGTTTCGAGCGGAAACGTCACACGTTGTTCGACTTCTTCCGGTGCTAGTCCCTGACATTCAGTAACCAACGTGACGCGGGGACGCGTCAGATTAGGAAGGACATCGATCGGCAGCGACTGAGCGACCATACTGCCCAGTGCGATAATCCCCAGTGACGCGCAGACGATGAACAATCGATTGCGTAACGCAAACTGGATGACGAGATTGAGCATTTCGACAATCGACCTTGGTTCGAGATAAACCGCCGCGGATCTCCTGGGCGAGACCGATCGCTGTTGGGCTGCTAGCAGACGCCGTTTCGATGGGTTCTTCTGGTAAGTATCGTCGCACGCTCACTTAGTCGTGAACTTCAACCGACTTACGCACCGTGGATGTGGGCTTCCCGAATCGTGTGCAAGCTAGCGTTCGACATCTGCTTCGATTCTAGCTGGAACCGGGAATTCCAACGTGATTCGCGAGCCCAATCCCAGCTCGCTTTGAACGTCGATCGTACCCAGATGAGCCTCAATAACTTTCTTTACCGTTGGCAATCCAAGGCCCGAGCCACCGTATTTGGTCGTGTAGAAGGCGTCGAACATGTGCAGCAATGTATCGCTGTCCATTCCGCAGCCCGAATCAATCAAGTCGACGGCAACACCCTTGCGCGACAGTCGCGTTCGAACTTCCAGTCGGCCTCCATCGGGCATCGATTCTAAGGCGTTCTTGACCAGGTTCGTCAGTGCCGAGCCGAGTGTCTGTTCTTCGAATTTCACGGACGGCAAATCAGCATCCAGATAACGAATGACATCGATTCCGCTGGCTTTGGCTTGCGGCGCAAACATATCCAGCACTCGTTCGATCTGCGAATTCAAGTTGCCGGGGCGCAGCTCAAGATTTCGAAGACGGGCAAACTTCAGAAAGTCATCCAGCAAATTCTGCAGTCGCTCGCACTGCGCCTACAGGATCTTGATCTTTTCGAACGTCCGTCGCTGATCGGGTGGCTCTTCGGCTTCATGATCTTCGGCCAGCAAGTCGACATTCATTCGAATGACCGACAGTGGATTTTTGATTTCGTGCGCAAGCGCGCCTGCCAACTGAGCCATCTCGTTGTATTGTTCGAGAATCTGCTCGGTAAATGCGTCGTACTTTGGCTGATCGGTGTCGGACATGTTGCGACTCAGTGGACGTCCCTAAGCCAACGTGAAGTCAGGTAGTCGAACGATCTCGCCACCTTTCTTCGTTGACTCGTGTGCGCAAATTCCAACACATGTCCAGTTTGCGGAAGTCACCGCATTCGGCCACGGATCTCGGTTTTCCAACAACGCAGAAACCATCTCGTGAACCATATGTGGATGCGAGCCACCGTGACCACCGCCCTGTACAAACGACAAGTGATCCGCATCCTCGATGGTCTGTGTGAACTTCTGGATTTCCTTGGGCAGCAAATGAGCAAAGTCGGGAACCTTCACTTTCGTGGGAATCTCTGGTTCCGGTTTCTTCGCGGTATGAAGTACGTGCCATTCGTCTTCTATCAGCGCCCATTCGAAAGACTTCTTGGTGCCATACACGTCGAAGCTCTCGCGATATTGCCGAGCGGTATCAAAGAGGAATCGCCAAATTTGCGCGGCCACGTCGGAGTCTTTGATCTTGATATGGCAGGACTCGACAGCTGATGAGTTGCCTGACTTTTTGGCCAGTTCCTCCCGGATCGTTCCCGAGCCAAAACACGACACGTATTCAGCACGGCCATCCACCAGACCCAATACCGGGCTCACCACGTGTGTGGCGTAGTGCATCGGGATCATGCGTTCCCAATACTCTGGCCATCCATCCATATCCTGCGGATGAGAGGCCTTCATGAATTGGATCTTGCCAAGATCACCGTCTTCATACATTTGCTTAATGAACAGGAATTCGCGGCTGTAGACCACGGTTTCCGCCATCATGTACTTGAGTCCCGTCTCTTCGACCAACTCGCAAATCTGACGACACTCATCGATCGTCGTGGCCATGGGCACGGTGCACATTACATGCTTGCCAGCCTTCAGTGCCTCCATCGACATCCAGGCGTGATCGGGGATCGGACTGTTGATATGCACAAAGTCGACGTCGGAATCAGCCAGCACGTCTTCGTACTTTGTGTAGCGATTCGGCACATCAAATTGATCGGCGATTTTATTGAGACTCTCTTCATTCCGCTGGCAGACGGCATGAATCTCGGCATTGGGATGAGCCTGATAAATCGGAATGAATTCAGCACCGAATCCCAGACCAATGATCGCCACTTTTACGTTGTCCGCCATGTCCATCTCCCACGTTGGCCTACGACAGTCGAGTCAATTGACGTCGAATATAGTCGATCTGCGAGACGACGAATACGTGCTGAAATTTGCAACCGTCAGCAGAACCTTGGACGGTCTATTCAGCATCAAAGCCGGGCAGCCCAAAACCGAAGTTGGTAGACAACTGCAGAAAGCTCGCGAAACGACCCGCACTCTGATCAACACTTGTCCGCCCAGCAGACCACCCTACGTCATCATCCGCGAAGGAATTAGCCAACCACAGAAAGTCTGCGAAGTCGACTTTCTGATCAAGATTTAGATCTCCGTATCTGGTCCTCAGCACGTCCTGAACTAGAACGTCCACGTCACGCTGGTCTAGCGTGTCGTCACCATTGAGGTCCAGCGAAGGCTGCCATACACCGCCATCCACAGCGGCAAACAGCATGTCAATGTCTTGTGCATCGACGACCCCGTCCAGATTCGCGTCGCCCCGACTGGAGAACGACCACAGCTCGTATCCATGCACACCATCATCCGCTGCAAAAAACAGTTGGTCACCAATCACGGCCAGCGATGTTGGTGCTGAACCCAAAGGATTTGCCGGAAAGCTAGTAACTTGCACTGTTCCTTCGGGCGTGCCGTTCGTTTTCCAGATTTCAGTTCCACGTTGTGGCGTTCCTGCAACGAAATAGACTTCGTTTTGAAACTCAACAAAATCGCGTGGTGCAAAGCTCGAAAACCACGTCTTGAATACCGCCAAGTCGCTTAAGTCATTCGACGCCAATGCCCCCAGATCCCTTGCTAATTTGACCGTTATCTCTTGGCTCTTTTGGTCGACAAGGATGAAGCCGAACTCTGATTTGAAGATCGAAGTAAGTGTCAGAAACGAGTCCTTAATGCTTGTCGCTTCTAGTGACTCATCGGTTGATACGAAGAAGTTACTCGGCCGTCGAATGGTATAGAAGAGTTCGCGATCCGTGGCGAATAGTTTGATGATTCTTTGGCTATCAGAAGTGATCGATTGAACAACACCGTCCGCGTCCAGTACCGAGAGACTCGTACGATGAGTTGGCAAGACCAAATAATCTCCGACAACTCGAAGCCCGGCTATTGCCGGCAGCTCCGATATCCTTGGGGCTAAAGCCCTCGCGTCTCCTCTGCGCGTAACCTCGATCAAACTAAATTCTGATGGCCAGGGCGATGAGAAACAGCGTTCACAAAGAAAATAGATCTTGTCGTCAAAGACAGTTAGGTCTTTCATTTTTGGCTGCCAGCGTTGCTCCACTGGCGGAGAATAAAACAATTCGGCTACGCCCTGCTCCACTCGCCACAAGGTAGGCAGCCAACCGCTACCACGATCCAGTTGGATGTATTGACTACGCGCGAGAAAATACAATCGACCATCGTCGACAACTAGGTTGTGAGGAAAACTGCCGAGCTCGCCAACAACTATATCGGCCACCAACTGTGTACCACCTGCTGTCCCGTCGGTCGCCCACAACTCTCTTCCGCGTTCGTCTTCTGCGACAAAATAGAGCGTGTCATCGACTACCGTTAGCTCCGTTGGAAACGAACCTCGACGGCCCGAAAAAATGTCGGCGACCATTGTCGTACCAGCTTCTGATCCATCCGTACGCCAAAGCTCGGATCCAAAGCGCCCATCATTGGCGACAAAATACAGCTGGTCCCGGAAGCGAGTGAATTCTGTTGGGCTGCTCCCTGCAGTTCCGGGCCCCTTTGCTACATCCAACACCAACTTCGTACCCGGCTCTGTACCATCGGTCAGCCAAAGCTCACGTCCAGCTTCACCGCTGGCCGACAATAAAATCTCTCCGCTTTCAATCTGGAACAACTCCTCTGGAGCCGAACCGACGGTGGTCGGATTTATGTCGATCTCCACCGTTCCAGCTGGCGTCCCATCGCTTGCAAACAACTCCAACCCAGATTCCCCGTCTCCACTGAAGAATATTCTCTCCTTCGTTACGAGCAACGTTCGAGGATCATCCATGCCGCTGGCAAAATCGCTGATCTCGTTGGTCCCAGCGTTGGTTCCGTCGCTCCCCCACACCTGAGGCGAGCCGTCGTCAACGATGAACGTGGCCAGACGATCCGAGGCTCGTAAGCCATGAACCCACGTCTCCGGACCGAAAGACGCCAATTCGATGGTTCTTTCAGCTCGACTGTCGGTCTTCAGCAGTCGACTCCCGTCAAGGAACCAAAAACTCCCGTCGGCGGTAATTTGAATTTCTCGCGGTTCATCGACGAGTTCGACAACTGGCGGGTGGTCGCCATCATCGCTCAACAGTCGAAGTCCTGCATTGTCTCGGAATAGTGTGATCTCGGACGAGGAAAAAAACGATTCTTGTCGGAATTCAATTTCCGCGTCCAACACAAACTCCACTACGTCAGTGGGATCGCCCAAATCAATTCGAACGAATCGATTGGATGGAGATTGGGAAGACCAAAAGAGCGCATTGCCGGACTGAAAAGCAATCGCACCTTCAGCTCCCTCAAGAAACGGGCTTACCATTCCATTGGCGGACACACGTTGAAAGCCAGATTCGTTTTGGATGACAAAATAGTCGTCTGCAGCCGCAACGACGCTAGATTCCGTCGCAAGTTCGACACCTGTCGCGAGTCCTCCATCGCTGACGAGATATCCATCACCAACCAGCAAAACCCCGGTGTTCGATGTGGCTTCAAGCTTCGCGTCTGCTGCCACAAGGAATGTCCCTGCAGCGGTGCCGTCTGATCGCCATACGTCTTCGTCGACATGAAAGAACAGTAGTCCATTTGATTCGACAAGCGACGTCGGAAAAGAGCCTGCTTCCCCGGGACGGATGTCGTCTACGAGAGTTGTCCCCTTCGTCGTCCCGTCCGTCTTCCAAAGTTCCGCTCCCGACTGTGATTCGGCGACGAAGAATGCCAGAGACCCGACGCTGGTAAAGCTACGCGGGTTGCTTGAATGTGTAGCAATTTTATTAATATCGGAGACCAACGCAGTAGATGACAGTGCGAGTCGCTGCTCCAACCACTCGATTCTGTGTCGAACTCGATTTCGCTTCACGGGTCACCAATCTGTGTCTATATTACGGAGGCCGATATACCCACTTACGGTACTACAGTTCGATCAATATGAACCGCAATCCCAACAAAAGCAAATCAGGTGTCACACTCATTGAGGCCTTGGTCGCTTTTTCGATCTTCGCCTTCGCAGCCTCCATACTGACACCAATGCTTCTGCAAGCACGCGATAAGACCCGATTGGCTGCATGTGCCAACAACTTGCGGGAACTAGGCCAAGCCGTGCAAGATCATGAGCAGTCCTTAGGCTACTTGCCAAGCTCGGGATGGGGATGGCGTTGGACCGGAGATCCGGACGCGGGCTTCGGAAAGAATCAACCTGGAGGCTGGCTATTCGACGTCGTTCGTTTCACGAAATATAGCGACGTGGTGAACAAGGACGCCGGCCTCTCGTATCCGGCAAAAACCGAGAAAATGTTGGTGACTCACGCAACTCCGATTCCGCTCTTCTATTGCCCAGATCGTCGACCGGTAAAGGTCTATCCGTTCAGCAGAAACGATAGCCTTGCAAACAATCTATACGCCTGTCGCGAGGGAAGCTGCCAAGTCGTGAGAACAGACTACCAGGCAAATTCAGGCAACATCGCTGCTGGGGAGACCTCGGGTCCAGCTGACTTCCGTCAAGATCCTCCGAACGCGTATTCGCCTAACTGGAATGGAATTACATTTCACGTCTCAGCACTAAGACGGGCACAAATCGAGGATGGCTTATCCAAGACGATGTGCATCGGAGAGAAATATTTGAATCCCGAGCATTACTTAGACGGCCAGGATAGTGCCGACTTCTTGTCAGCCTATTGTGGTATCGACCGTGACGTAAATGGCTACACGGCGAGCGCCACTAAATCTACGCCCCCACAAGTTATAGAATCGTTTTTACCCCGCCGTGACAAGTACGGGCTTTCGTTGAATTGGACGTTTGGTAGTGCTCATGAATCGGGATTCAACATCGTAAACTGCGACAACTCTGTGCGGTTCATCAGCTATAAGATCGATTTCGTCGCGTTCTTTAGAATGGGTGGTCGCAATGACGGGCCTGGTACTCTCGCTCAATAAGCCGCGACACTTGAGATTTGGAAGAGAGCGTCCCATCCGTTGTTGATGATTGCTGTTCGCTCAAGTAACGGCCAGAGACTTGTTTCTGCAAATACTCTTCACGCCAATGATCGTCCAAAGTTCCGGCTGATCGATAGGAAGTCTGAGAACCCTATTTCCCCGTCACAATCAAAGTCTCCATCCGCAAAGGACACGGACGCCTCTCGTCCAAAGTTTGACGAGAAAATCAAGAAGTCGGTCATGTTCACTTCACCATCACCGTTGGCGTCGCCTTTCATTTGGCCATCGCCACAGATTGTGGGTGCCGTATTCCTGCCGAGTGCGATCTCTACGTTGATTCCCGGTGTTATCTGGACCCAATCTGGGTTGTCCCCCGAATAGCGCACCTGATCTTCGATCCCATCGCCGTTGAAATCGACGGCTTGGATTTCGGCCGATCGAGGTCCAAACTCTTCACGAGGATCGAAGT
>CAYQMZ010000002.1:10424-17115 GCA_964418725.1 uncultured Pirellulaceae bacterium | reverse complement strand
AAGTCAACTTCAATCGTTTCTTCAGCCCCGACGAAAACATACACCGCATTTCCTACACCGTCTGAACGGTACGTCATGAAGAAGCCTGGTCCCCACTCTTCAGGCGCGGGTGTGAGTTCGTCAAGATTGTGCGCTCCTTTATCGATATGCGGCGTGACGAAGCGTGCGCCTCGATCGAAGGGGATCGTCCCATTTCTCGACTGGATGAAGGCTCCTACCTGCGCCCACCAATATCCGAACCCTGGATCAAATCGTTCTCGCTCCTCCACGACAAAGTCATCCGCTCCGTCGCCATCAAAGTCACCAATTGGAAACGCGTTCGATACGCGAATGCGTTCGCTGCTTTGGATACCTAGTTGCCAATCCGAAATGATCACGGTTAAATCCGAGATCCGATCAAGAACTCCGTCACCATCGAAGTCAGCCAGAAACTCTTCGGCGAAAATCTCATCCGTAGGCCCGTTAGACGGTAGCGAAGCTGCGTCCAGCAGATGAAGCTGATCAAGGCGACCGCGAATGAACCGTGGCTCACTCTGAAGGGATTCCGCCCGTAGCCAACCTTCGCCACCTGATGTGACATTGGAGACGGTCGCGGTTAGATCACTGGGAAGCGGAAGCTCCGTAATTTCCGGGTAACGAGCGACGATCGATTCGCTGGCGATAAGACCAAGCCATTGTTTGGCCTTCAAACCTGGATTTGCTAGTGCTTCTTGGTCCGAAAGTGGTTGTGCGCCGTGGACGATGATGTCTGCCAAGCCGTCGCCGCTGAAATCCCGGATCGCATACATGTGCCCGTTTTCTGACCAAGCCGCCTCGACTCCTTCGGGCAACGTAATGCCGAAGCTCGTGGTGAGAAGCGACCTTCGCTCTAGTCTCTCAAATCGCACACTCGACTCCCAAGTGATAGGTAGCTTGATTCACTGCTCCCGCAGCCGAGGAGAGACCCTCTACTGATCTGGCACTAAACTACGTCAAGATCTCGAATCCCGTCACTCTATAGTAATATCCGGCGCTACCGAGCGAATAACGAAGTTCCAGAACGCTTGGACGGCGTGCAAATTGAACGTCAGCAGTTGCAAAACCGGTTAGAACCGAACCCAAACGAGTAAACCCATGAAGACGTTAGTCGTAGGAGCCACCGGAGCGACGGGCCGCTGGCTAACGCATCACTTGCTGGAACGAGGACGACAAGTAAAGGCGATCGTCCGATCTCCGGAAAAGTTTTCAGATGATATTCTGAACCACGCCGGCCTCAGCGTGATACAAGCTTCGTTGCTAGACCTCAGTGACGATGTGCTGCGGCAATACCTCGAAGACTGCGATTCGATTGCATCGTGTCTTGGGCACAACCTGACCTTCAAAGGAATCTTTGGTCATCCACGCCGACTGGTGACCGACGCCGCAACGAAGCTAATCCAGGCGGCTCGTTCGGCTCGACCTACGAAGACCACAAAGTTCGTGCTCATGAATACCGTGGGCTATCACAGTCACGCGAACGATCCATCGATTTCGACGGCACAGCGAGCGGTACTTGCCGTCCTGCGTGCCTTGTTGCCACCGCACCGCGACAATGAGTTGGCTGCGGAATTCTTGTATCGCGAAGTGGGACAGCAGGACCAACAAATCGAATGGACCGTGGTGCGGCCCGATGGATTGGTTGATGATGAGGTTGTCACAGAGTACGAACTCTACCCGCACCCTGTATTAAGTGCCATTTTCGATTCTGGCAAGACAAGTCGAATCAACGTCGGACACTTCATGGCGTCCTTGATTACCGAGCCAGAACTTTGGGATGCGTGGAAAGGAAAGTTGCCGGCCATCTACAACACATCCTCGCTTCAGACACTCAAAGAAGTGACTAAGTGAAAGCGCAACGTGGCGCTGTCTCGCAAGACCCATACCCTGGCAAATAGGCTGCCGTAGGCCGATCGGTTTACGGCTGGGCGTCACGTAATGAGGCGAAAATCTCTTGGGCTCCCGCCGATTTCACTGCGAAGACAAACTGCATCAACTCGCCGAGCCGGCCGCTTGGAAAACCACCGCCTTTGTCGCTGAACCACAAGAGATACTCGTGAGGCAACTCGTAAATAAGCTTGCCCAAAGGCGGGAAGTTATCGGGACCATAGCGACCAAACGGCATCCGATAGCGCATCAGGTCGTCCATATAGGACGCAAGTTGTTGCAACTGTCCTTCGTGGCTCCAACTCTCCTCCGCGGGCCTGTCGGCCTGTGACTCGCAAGGATTCGAACGGTCAGGATTGTCAGCTGCCATTGCCACTAGCCAACTTGATTTAGAGTTGGCCCCGCTGCAAGAACTTCGGGACGCACTCCATCGGCAAAGTTGGCGAAGTTGTCCGCGAACAGTTTGACCAGTTTCGCGGCTGTCTCGTCATAGAGTTCAGGCGACTCCCACGAGGCACGTGGCTGCAACACTTCGTCGGGAACTCCCGAGCACTTTGAGATATACGCCAGTCCAAAATTCGGATCCGTTTCCGTCGGTGCCTTGGCCAATTCCCCGCTGTGGATCGCATCGATGATGGCTCGCGTGTAGCCCAGTTTGATGCGACTGCCGACGCCATAGCTACCGCCCGTCCATCCGGTGTTGATCAACCAGACGTTCGTTTTGTGTTGTTGGATTCTTGCCGATAGTTGCTCGGCATATTTGCCGGGGTGCCAGACCAGGAATGGACCGCCAAAACATGGCGAGAAGGTGGCCACCGGTTCGGTGACACCCATTTCAGTTCCAGCAACTTTTGCAGTGTATCCACTCACGAAGTGATATTCGGCTTGCTCGGCAGTTAACCTGCTAACGGGCGGCAAGACGCCGAATGCGTCGCAGGTGAGAAAAATGACATCGGTTGGAATGCCACCGACACAAGGAACCTTCGCGTTTTCGATGTACTCGATCGGATAGGCACCGCGAGTGTTCTCCGTGATCGACGTATTGGAAAAATCAACGTGTCGGTCCGCTTGGTCGAAGACGACGTTTTCAAGTACAGCGCCAAATCGCAAGGCATCAAAAATCTGGGGCTCGGCCTCTCGTGTCAGATAGACCGCCTTGGCATAGCAGCCACCTTCAATGTTAAAGACGCCTTCGTCCGTCCAGCAGTGTTCGTCGTCACCCACGAGCAGTCGTTTCGGATCCGCCGACAACGTGGTCTTCCCTGTTCCGGACAAGCCAAACAGAATCGACGTCGAATTATCTTCCTTCGACGCAGTGACACTGCAGTGCATCGACAGGACGTCGATCTTGGGCATCAGGTAGTTCATCAGCGTGAAGACGGCTTTCTTCATTTCGCCGGCGTACTCGGTCCCCAGAATGATGACCTCGCTCTGCTCAAGACTCAGATCGACACTGGTCTTAGATGTCATGCCCGCCGTGTAACTGTTGGCCGGAAAAGCTCCTGCGTTAAAGATCACACAATCTGGCTCGCCGAAATCTGCAAGCTGCTCGCGCGTGGGGCGAATCAGCATGTTGCGCATGAACAACGCGTGGTACGGTCGAGCGCAGATCACGCGTACTTTGATTTGGTACTTGGGATCCCAACCAGCGTATCCATCAACGACATAGATCCTGGGCCGAGTATTCAGATAGTCGATCGCTCGCTCGCGGTTGATTTTGAACGAACTCTCATCAATCGGAATGTTGACGTCGCCCCACCACACGTCATTTTCCGTATCCGGATGCCGCACAATTCGCTTGTCACTGGGCGATCTACCGGTTTTGGTTCCGGAGTACGCAATCAGGGCACCGCGATCGGAAATCGTAGAACCCGCTTCCAAGCGAATCGCCTCTTCATAGAGCGTGCAAGCCGGCAGGTTCCGAGCTAGGTCTGTGACAGTGATTCCGTATTCGGTCAGATCAAACGCGCTGGACATTGTTATGGTTCCGGAAAGAGACGAGCGGATGCCTTCTACTGTAAGAATAGCCTATCCACATGAGACGGCACATTGCGTTGCAGATCTGTGATAGCAGGGTGGTCGCATTTCGGGTCGGTTGATCTCCTTTCGGCTTTCTTAGAGACTGACCGCTTGGGAAAACAAGAAAGATTGCTCGCAGAAGAGTTACACAGATGAAGGCTATTCAACTACAGGAACCCAAGCGCCTCGCTCATGTCGACGTTCCGGAACCCACCGCCCCAGGGCCGGGGCAAGCGCTCGTAAGAACGCACCGAATGGGCATCTGTGGTACTGACTACAGCGGTTTTCTGGGGAAGATGCCGTTCTTCCAGTATCCGCTCATCATCGGACACGAGTTGGGTGTCGAGGTTGTCGCTGTTGGCGATGGCGTGACCAATATCAAACCGGGCGACAAATGTAGCGTCGAACCCTACATGAACTGTGGCAAGTGTTTCGCCTGCCGAAAGGGGAACTCGAATTGCTGTGCATCGCTGGACGTGATCGGCGTAATGATTGATGGCGGGCTGTGTGAGCAGTTTCTGATTCGAGCCGAAAAACTACACCCGGCGACCAAGTTGAATTTCGAGCAACTGGCATTGGTCGAGACGCTGGCGATTGGATGCCATGCGACCGACCGCGGGGACGCCAAGGAGGGCGAACATGTCCTCGTGATTGGTGCAGGTCCCATTGGACTGGCCACGCTCGAGTTCACTCGACTCACTGGCGCCACGGTGACAGTCATGGATATGGTCGAATCTCGACTGGAGTTCTGCCGCGAAACCTACGGTGTACCGCATACCATTCAGTTCAAAGGGGACGGCAGCGAACTGGATCAGATGAAGGAGATCACCGGCGGCGATCTCTATTCCGTCGTGACAGACGCCACGGGGAACAACAAGTCGATGGCAGCGGCACTGCACTACGTTGCTCAGACGGGTTCGCTGGTATACGTGGGGATCACCACGCAGGAAGTCAGCTTCAACCATCCGGTCCTGCATAAGCCGGAAATCACCTTGAAGGCATCGCGCAACGCCATGCCCTCAGACTTCGGCCGCATCATTGGGCTGATCGAAGACGGCACAATCAACACAGATCCGTGGATAACGCATCGAACTTCCTTCCAAGATGTAGTCGGCGAGTTTGAGAAATTCACGAAGCCTGAATCGGGCGTGTTGAAGGCCATCATCGAGGTCACCTAGACGTCGTTCGCTAGAGCTTCGTCATTAGTGCCCGGTCATCAGAGCTCGGTCAAAAGAGTCCGTTTACCGATGGCGTGCCCGATCGGGCGGTCGGGGTGGCAGCCTTAGCCACCGCTCCACCTATTCTGTGAAAGCCAAGAACGCCCAGGCAGCACGCCTGTGACGCCTGGCGCGTTCATGCGGCGCAGCAAAGCTCTACCAACAAACCAACAGCAGCGAACTGGCTAAAGCTGCGCGACTAAGTGGCCCGATCGGATTAGTACGGCCGTGGGACCAAGAACCGAGCTGCATTGTTGGTGTCTCAATCCTTGGACAGCGTGTCGTGGCCATGCCTTGCAACATTGAGAAACTTGAGCCAACCGAGCAAATCCCGCCGACCAAGTGGCGAATGACATGGATTGCCGTGACAAACGTCGTGTTTCCTTTTTGCAACATCCACTGCCGGTACTGAAATAGAGCTACGCTTTTTATGCGCACCGCTTTCCTGGTCGCGTCTTTGCGTGTTCTTTTTTGACTGCCGACCCATAGAATTGACCTGTGCTAGGAGCGTTTGACGCTGAGATCGCGTCGCCTAGCAGACTGCTGGAGAATTGACTGTGAATATCTTAATGGTGGCAAGCGAAGCGATTCCTTTCGCTAAGACCGGCGGACTGGCTGACGTCGTCGGTGCACTGCCGATCGAATTGTCTCGGCTAGGTCATCGGGTAACGGTCATGCTGCCTGCCTACCGGACCGTGAAGGAATCCGGGCAACCGATCGAAGAAACCGGGATCAAAATAGACATCCCGATCGGAAACAAAGTGGTCAGCGGCCAACTGCTCCGCAGTACTTTGCCGGCGAGCAACGTTCCCATCTACCTGGTAGAGCAAGACGACTACTTTGACCGTGACGAGTTGTATCGCCAAGACGGCAGCGACTATCGAGACAACTGCGAACGTTTTGTGTTCTTCAACCGTGCCGTGATGGAGAGCATTCGGCTGCTGGACCTGTCACCGAACATTATTCACGCCAACGACTGGCAGACAGGCTTGCTACCTGCGTACCTGGATATCGAGTACCGTAACGCGCCGGGCTACTCCGATATCGCCACGATCTTCACAATCCACAACATGGCGTACCAGGGTCAGTTTTGGCATTGGGATATGCTGCTGACGGGACTGGATTGGAAGTACTTCAACTTCCACCAGATGGAGTTCTACGGCAATCTCAACCTGCTCAAGACTGGTATCGTGTTTAGCGACGCCGTTACCACAGTGAGCCCAACTTACTCGCAAGAGATTCAAAACAGCGATCTTGGCTGCGGTCTTCAAGAAACACTTCAACAACGTAGTGCAACCGTCAGCGGGATCATTAATGGCGTTGATTATTCGATTTGGAATCCGCAAATCGATACGAAGATCGCCGCCAACTACTCTGTCGACAACTGGAAAGGTGGCAAAGCTACCTGCAAGAAAAGCTTGCAAGCTGAATTGGGGCTGCCTACCGAACCGGATGTACCCGTGATCGGAATCGTAGGTCGTCTTGTTGACCAAAAGGGCTTCGATCTGATCGCACGTGTGATGCAACAGTGGGTCAACCACGTCGACGTACAG
>CAYQMZ010000002.1:0-10414 GCA_964418725.1 uncultured Pirellulaceae bacterium | reverse complement strand
CCATTATGCGACCCGGCGAACCGCGTTACCACGAGCTATTACACCAACTCACCGACGCCCACCCCGAGAAGATTGGTCAGAAGCTGACGTTCTCTGACGAATTGGCGCACAAGATCGAGGCCGGTGCCGACATGTTCTTGATGCCAAGCCTCTACGAGCCGTGCGGGCTGAATCAGCTATATAGTTTGAAGTACGGCACGGTCCCCATCGTTCACCGCACCGGTGGCTTAGCGGACACCATCTCGCATCCGACCGGTGAGAATCTTGCGAATCGAACGGCCAACGGATTTGTCTTCGACGTCTATGACGCTGGAGCACTCGAGTCGACGCTGCGTGCGGCATGTGACATGTACCAACAGGACAAAGCGGCCTGGGATCAGCTGGTCATCACCGGAATGAGCCAAGACTGGTCTTGGAAAACCAGTGCCAAAGCGTACGAGCAGTTGTACGAAGAGACACTCCAGCGCGTTGCAAGCGAAGCGTGTGCTTAGTGTCCTGATCCACCGATTCCAGGCACTTCTCTCGCTTTGGCTCGACCTTCCCGCAAGCGAGAGGGTGAAGGGTGAGTGCCAATCGGCTAACATCGATCGGCTGATTCCCACTCGCAACGTGAATACCAACAGTGAACGAATTTCGACGTGATCCAGTGACCGGTCGGACGGTCATCATCGCCGCCGATCGCGATGCACGTCCAAATCAGTTCATCGCTCCGCGAGACGACGTTTCGGGACGCCCAAACGCGGACATCCGTTGCCAATTCTGTGCTGCACAGATGGATACGCCACTCATCACCGCAAGGTACGGCCTCTCAACAGACGCACAAAGCGACTGGCAAGTCTGCGTCGTTCCAAACCTCTATCCATCGCTCCACGACACCGCACCACATAGCCAATCGCGAGACGATGTTGCAGTTCTCTCGGAGTTCTCCAACAACGGGAATTGGAGTTCGGCTCCAGCGATTGGACTGCACGAGGTTGTGATCGAGTCCCCCACTCACGTGACTCGAACGAGCGATCTAACGCTTGCTCAATTTGAGTTGCTACTTTGGGCCTATCGCGATCGTGTCGAATCGATGCTTCAGCGACCGGACATTCGCTACGCCCAAGTCATTAAGAACTCAGGCGAAGCAGCCGGGGCTTCAATCCGGCACACGCACAGCCAAATCTTTGGTCTGCCGTTTGTCCCCCAAGGGATTCTCGAAGAACTTAATGGCGCACGTACCTTCTTCAACCAACACGGAAACTGCGTCTACTGCCAGACGTTGGATCAGGAGCTGGGCGTTTTTAACTCGGGAGACACTCAGCATCGAATCGTGGGGCAATCGGAAAACTTCGTCGCCTGGTGCCCCTACGCGAGCCGAGTTGCATACGAAGTGCATGTGGCGCCGCGTGGTCATTCGGCTCGATTCGAGAAGACTAGTCGAGAACGGATCAATGAGTTAGCAAAACTCCTGCGGTCGATCGTTCACAACCTGGATCAGCATCCTCGTATCGACGCCTTTAACTATTTGATCCATACGCTTCCCGCAGAGCACGCTGATACAGACGCTTACCACTGGCACATCGAAATCATTCCTCGCATTGCGAAAGAAGCTGGTTTCGAGTGGGCGACGGGCGTCCACATCAACACTGTCGCTCCCGAGCAAGCAGCAGTTGAGCTATCCTTGATAGGCTCGAAATCGAATTCTTAGCGTTCCTTGGATTGGTCGTCATATGTCGATCTGGCTGTACTATTGCTTGGCAATCTTGCTGTCCTTGGGGAATGTGATTGGCTTCTTGTCGAACTTTGCATCGTTGCCCGGAAACTGGTTGATCGTGGCAGCCACCGCCGCGTTCGCGTTCTTCGCCCATAGTGGTCAGCATTCGGTCAGCTGGCCAATCGTTGGTCTGTTGTTCTTTCTGGCGATCATTGGCGAGTTGTTGGAATTCCTTGCGGGTACCGCAGGAGCAGCGAAACAAGGTGCCAGTCGTCGCAGCATGGTGCTTTCTGTCATCGTGTCCATTGTCGGCAGCATCGTTGGTGCCATGATTGGAATGCCCATTCCCATTCTGGGTTCGGCGTTTGCTGCCTTGTTGGGCGGCGCGCTGGGAGCAGGCGTCGGTGCTGCGATTGGCGAAGACTGGAAAGGCCGCGACGTCGAGGGGACGATTCAAGTCGGAGCCGCTGCCTTCGCCGGGCGAATGTTGGGAACCGCCGGTAAGCTAGTCGTCGGCGGGATCATGCTGGTGATCGCCACCGTCGACGTTATGTGGTGAGCCCACTCACATCGATGGATGTTGCGTTGTGCTTCACTCTGTGAACGAAGCCATGATTGGTCAATCGTCGAATCTCTTCCAGGTTCGTTTCAACGCTTTCGTCGCGGTTGTGACAGTCATTCAAATAGATCGCCGCAACATCCAGGCCTGCGCTCTTGGCAACGCTCAACGTTAACAGCGTACTGTTAATGCAGCCCAGTTCGTTGCCGACCACCAAAATCAGGGGAAGGTCGAAGTCGACGGCCACATCCAACACCAGGTCGTCGTCGCTAATTGGTGACATCAGACCACCAACACCCTCAACAAACACCACATCACCAGTCTGCCACTTGCTCAAACCTTCACGTATCAACGCGGCATCGACTGTCTTCGATTCTTGCTTAGCGGCAACATTCGGGGCGAGTGCGGCCTGGAACAACTGAGGTGTCACGTCATCCAAAGACTGAGGCTGGCCGGCTGCGTTCCAAAGAGCCAACGCATCGTCCGATACCAGTTGCCCGTCGACTAGGCGACAACCGCTTGCCACAGGCTTGTAGACTCCGACGGTTTTTCCCAGGGTGACAAACTGTGCGGCCAATAGCGAGGTGACAAAGGTCTTGCCAATTTCCGTATTGGTACCCGTGACGAAGAAACCTGGACAAGGCATAAGATTACCAAGGACTGCCGAACTGTGATGAGTCCGTGCCTATCGAGAAAATGGCTATCTAAAAAGTGGCTATCGACAAAGCGAATGAAGAAGATAGTCTAACGGGGCTTCGCCGGAACCGTCTCCGCCGTTTCCACAGTCGTGTCCATTTCTTCGAAGACTTCGGTGACTTCCAACGTCGGTCGGAAGTCGTCACCGCAACGAAGCACCAAGTGCCCATGCATGCCGCTTTGATCGACCACAACGCCATAGTTACGAGCCAGCTCCAGAATCGCCAGAAAGATTCCGATCATTTTTGCTTTGTGGATTCCCGGTTCGAACATGTCGGTGAAAGACACTGACCCATTTTCGACCAGGCGTTCGTGGATACGCTGCATGTGAATCTGCATGGGCGTATCGTCATACACGATATTGGTCAGCGGTTTCAGCCGCTGCTTGTCGCGCATGATGCGCCCCATGGCACTGACCAAATCCCACAGTTCGACTTCGTGAATTGGCTGTTCAGCAGGATCCACGGATCGCGGCGGTAGATCATTGGCGACACGCGAATACCGCTGTTGCCACTCCTGCCCAGATTCCTTCAGGACGGACGCGACGTCTTTGTACTTTTTGTACTCCAACAACCGCTGGACCAATTCATCGCGTGGATCCTCTTGCGTCTCTTCCTCGGTTTCGTCTTCGGCTTGCGGCAGAACAAGTCGAGATTTGATCTCGATGAGATGACTGGCCATTTCGACAAAGTCGCCCACCTCGTCCACATTCAACTGCGTCAGAATATCGAGGTAGGCCGTGTACTGATCGATCACCAACGAGATTGGGATGTTCATGATCTCTAGCTCGTGCTTTCGAACGAGGTAGAGCAGCAGGTCCAAGGGACCGCGGAACATTTTTAGATCGACGCGGAAGTCCATCTCGGGTGCGAACGGGTCGACGGCGGGAAAAGCCATCTCGTCTGCGAACTCGGCAAAGGGATACTCGCCGTATTGGTCAGACGTTGGCTCGACAGTCGAGTTGCGGGACCGACTGCGCCTAGTTGCAGGATTGTTGTCCTTCACGTTGGAGGACATACGCCACCTATCTCATCGACGTCGCGTGCTGGGAAACTTTGACGAAAGCACCGACCCTGCGGGCTGCAAATGCCGTACTGCGACTGCACACCAACCCGTCAGATCCTTCTTTCGCTGGATCCGTCGCTTTTCGGCCGTAATTCTACTCTGCTAGCACGCCGTGAGCCCAGAAAGAATCTGAAATCCGCTAGCAACCCAATGCACAGATGTTAAGGCACGCTGACTTGGGAACCTCTATTGCTGCCTAATCCGATTCACATTTGCGGAGCTTTTCTGTTTTCATGGTCGACACTTAACGCCCCCATCGCCGAAACGTCTGGTTCGTTTAGGAAGATTGCCAGTTGTCCGCGAGCGAACCGGTCACCCTGTTCGCGGTCTATGTGTGCTTAGCTTGGTTTCTTGAAGGTTCGGCCAGTTCGCTTGCCAGCCAATTTCCCACACTTTTGCAGGCGCTTGTTCAATGGATTCCGTAGGACTACGATATGGGGCTAATCTCGACACTCCTTCAGACTCACTGGGTCGTCCGATGCGTCACGTAGTCTCTGCTCTTGTACAAAATGTCCCGGGTGTGCTCGCACACATTTCCGGAATGCTCGCCTCACGTGGATTCAACATTGATTCCCTGGCGGTTGGCGAAACTGAAGAACCCGAATTGTCTCGAATGACGTTTGTCGTCATGGGCGATGATCGTGTTCTTGAACAGATTCGCAAGCAGTTGGAGAAGATCGTTACGGTCGTCAAAGTTGTCGACGTAAGTTCACAGGACTACGTCGAGCGTGACTTGATGCTGATGAAGGTCAAGGCACCGGCTGGCAAACGATCGGAGATTCGCGAATTGGTCGAAATCTTTCGCGGCCGTATTGTGGACGTCGGCATGGATGAAGTCATGGTCGAGATCTCAGGACGGGAAAGCAAAGTCGTAGCGTTCATCAACAGTATGCGGCCTTTTGGAATCACGGAATTGGTTCGCACCGGACGGATCGCGATGGTACGCAGCGATGCCAAGCGTCTAGCCGACGCTGCTCCACGAAAAGCAGCAAGCTAGGAATCGATTCACCGACCTCACACTCATCGAGATCTTTCCACACTTCCATGCGTGAGTCGCCTACTGCGTAGCGGCAAGATTGGTGGTAGTGGACTTTGACCTGAAGTCGATCTCAGCGTTGTGAATTCCAATCCCAAATCGCGACGCGTTTGCGTCCTTCAACAACAAACCTTGCTTCACCGCCAGTACAGCGGCACAGACGAAAGTTAACTCATGGCTGCAACCATCTATTACGACAACGATGCGGACCTTAAAGACCTCGACGGAAAAACGATTGCGATTCTAGGTTACGGATCGCAGGGTCATGCCCAAGCTCAAAACCTTCGCGACAGTGGTCTGAACGTCATTATCGGTCAGCGACCTGGCGGCCCAAACTACGACCTTGCAAAGAGCCATGGCTTCGAGCCACTCTCGGCAGCCGACGCGACCAAGAAAGCAGACATCGTCAACATTCTGCTTCCTGATGAAGTCCAGGGTGACGTCTACAAGAACGAGATTCGCGACAACCTAGAGCCTGGCAACATCTTGATGTGCTCGCACGGTTTCAACGTGCACTTCGGCCAAGTCGAAGCACCCGCCGGTGTCGACACGCTTTTGGTTGCACCGAAAGGCCCAGGTCACTTGGTACGCAGCGAGTACGAAAAAGGTGGCGGCGTGCCCTGCTTGATCGCACTCGGCGAAGGTGCCAGCGATTACACCAAGAAGGCCGGACTGGCTTACGCCAAGGGTATTGGCGGCACACGCGGTGGTGTTATCGAAACCACCATTGCTGAAGAAACCGAAACCGACTTGTTCGGCGAACAAGTCGTTCTTTGCGGCGGCGTCAGCGAACTTGTGAAGGCTGGATTCGATACGCTGGTTGAAGCTGGCTATCAACCTGAGATGGCCTACTTCGAGTGCCTGCACGAATTGAAGTTGATCGTCGACCTCTTCTACCAAGGTGGTCTCAACTACATGCGATACAGTGTGTCGAACACGGCTGAGTTCGGTGACTACACCCGTGGTCAGCGAATCGTCACGGACGAAACTCGAGCCGAGATGAAGAAGATTCTCAAAGAAATCCAAATGGGTGAATTCGCCAAAGAGTGGATTTTGGAGAACAAAGGCGGAGCTGCAGCCTTTAAGTCACGTCGCCGTATCGAACGACAGCACCCAATCGAAGAAGTGGGTGTCAATCTGCGTCGTCTGATGTCTTGGATTGACGACAAGGAAGTCTAGACGTCAGAATTGCCGACTTACCTACCCAATCGAGGGAGCGGCAAATGACATCGCCCGAAACCAAACGAAAGCTACCAGTGACGAAGATCCTGGTAGCTTTTAGTGTTTTGTTGTTAGCGTTCGTTTGTGGGGGCGGCATTCTGGTGTTCGATTACCAATCCGGTAGTCTTTCCAGCACGTTCCTACCTGGTGACGACACGAACCCTGCCTTACAGCTTTCGGCACGAAACCGTGGGTTCAGTAAAGGCGTGAATCATAGCGGTACGCGGGTTGGCACGAACGCGACAACCGGCGAGACGATCTTGGCGGTCGGCGAATTAGAGTTCACCGTTACGAGAGCAGCCATCAAACACAAGGGAAAAGTGTTGGCTGAGTTACCGCCCAACGCTTCCTCAGTCGAAGTAGACGCCTATCGTGGGTCGGTCCGCATTCTCGTCGACGGCCAGTTGGTCGCCACGCAGTCCATGCAACCGGAGTGAATGCGAATTCTACACTCCACAATGACAGCCCCATGGTAGGGTGACTCCCGTGGTCGACGCGGCAGTGTTAATTTAGTGGCTTGTTCAACGGTGCAATTGTTAGATCTCAACACAAGTCGAAAGTTTGCGGCCTTGTCGATCTAGCACCGTGCGGAAAGTAGGTACGAATCTTGTCCACGAAAGCTCAACGTGTCATGACACCAACAAGACAGATGACAATGGGCATCATGCTGGCGCTCGCAGCATGGGGAATCTACCTAGCCATTGGTGCCACGGGCATGTTTATCCAGGAAGACATGATGGACGCCCGCAAGAGTGGCATCGTCATCTCCTGCGTCGCGCTCTTTCTTGGGCTGTGGTCAATCGTTCTGTTTTCAAAACGTAAGCCTGCCGACCAATCATCGCTTTCTACAGTAGAAGCGCCTGTCCGTTCACGGCCGACACTTAGCAAAGCCGGAATGACGACACTCGGTCTGTTGGTGACCGGGGTAGTGGCTTGGTTGATTGCAGTTGCGATGTGGAACCAAAAGGCCCTCACGGCGACCACGACGTTGGGTTGGTTGGCAGCACTCTGTTTTACAGGATCCGCAACCGCCGGGATCATCGCACTGAGCGCCAAGAACGCAGCCCGCGGCAAGTGGTTCGGGCTACTTGGACTGATCGGATTTGCTTCCGCCTTCATCGCGTTCGTCGTGCGAATGACGCCTTAGCTCATTCCCCAGCAACAAGGTGACGGCAGTGGGTCCGGCTTTGGCGTTGACACGACTCCGGAAGCCCCGTAGTTGTCGGCAAAGGTTCGTACTTATGCTCCCCTTGCTGGACAATTCGATATGCATCCCCATCGCGTCTTCTGCGTGCTAGCAATCTTCGCTGTCGCGCTCACCCAGCTTGCTTCTGCGCAGCCGTCGACATCCACTCCCACCAGAGCTCCAAACGCGGTTGGCAATGTTCCGGGCAACAATGGTTGGGCCCAAGATGAAGAAGTGCGGCAAATCGTCGAAAGAGGCGTGAAATACATCAGTGCCAAGCAGTTCAAGAACGCGATCCAAGAATTCACGGCGGCTGCCAAACGTTACCCACAAGATGGTCGCTTACGGCACTTACTTGGATTCTCTCTTTTCCAAGACGAGCAATTGGGTCCTGCCTGGCTGCAATTCCGAGCTGCGGTTCGTCTCGCCGTAAATCACAAACCAGCTGTTCGAGATTTCTTGGCGATGTGGGGAGTCTTCGATCAGCAAGGTTTCCTCAACGCCGGCCGTTCCACTGAATACATCACGAAGGCACTGGGTAATCCTGATCGAAAACTCGGAAACGAGTCCAAACAAGTCTGGGAATATGGCTTTATGCGTTTGCAGTTCCACGACGGGCAACTGTTCGCAGTTATTGACCCGCGTGGTTTGGACCCGGAAAGTTCCCGACCGTTGGACGCACTGCAAATCCAATTTGACAACAAAGATCGCTGGCGGTTGGGCTATCGCACCATCAATCGGCTTCAATCGTTGACAGAGTACGTGCCGCAGAAGGAATCAGTGCAGAAGTGGACTGAATTGCTATCCGTCCAACGCCTCTACCCAAGCCAGCAAAAGAGCCCGGAACGCATGATGCAAGACATTAAGAAGAATCTGCAAACCGCGAATCCCGATATCGATTTCAAGGCATTATTGGTTGCAGAGGGCGACGTTCTGTTCCACTGGCGAGATAAAGGCGACGCTGCAAAGAAGCGACCGCCGCAACACGAAATTGTCAGGCTCGTCGCAGGCGAAAAAGATGTCCACCGACTTGCGTATTCACGAAGAGTCGCACAGATACCCACATCAGATGCTCGTTCCTGGATTGATTTGTTGCGCAGTGCCGAACTCGTCAAGACTTCGGTACCGGTGGAAACAGCTCGCAAATGATGAAAGCCGAAAATCAAACTGTCGTTGTGCGAATCTACTAGACCGCAAAGCGTGTTCTGACCGATTTATTCATGCGCTAGGCATCACACCGTGATGCGATGGTTTGACGAATGCGGGGCAAATAAATGCTGCCCTCTCACAATGAAGCTTGATAGAATTCAGTTGCGGTCGGTCGGCCGATTCTGTCATCAACGTAAAGCTTTGCCCGTCTTCATCGAGGGCGGTTCGCAAACGAACGTTGGCACAACATCGATCGTCGCGCACGACGAAGAGTCTTAGTAAGCAGTCTTCAAATTCAAAGGTGCATACAGCCACATCCGGGCTGTGCATTAGAGTCTTGATAACTGCTTTGGAGACAAGCTTCTCATTCCCTCACCAGAGAGTCCCAGCGTGAAAGCTGATACCGATCAAGGAATCGACGCCTCGACAGCCTCCCAATTTTTGGGGCATGCCGAGCGACTTGCTGACTTCGGTTGCTTTGAGTGGGATATTCGCGCGAACCAAGTCCAGTGGTCGGATGGGCTCTATCGCATCTTTGGACTCAAGCCCCAAGAGTTCGAAGCCACGCTTGAAGCGTTCATGGAGCGCGTCGTACCCGAAGATCGCGAAAAAGTTCAGGCGTCTATTCAAGATGCGATCGCCCGATGCGGGAGCTTCTCTGGCACCGAACGCATCCGTCTTAGGTCCGGTGAAATTCGCCACCTCCACAGTCGCGGCGAAATAGTTACCAACGCAGACGGAGAACCGATTCGGTTGATCGGTGTTTGTCAGGACATTACGAGTACCAGACAGCTCGAAGACGAGTTACGACATTCGCAAAAGATGGAAGCGGTGGGCCGATTGGCTGCGGGAGTAGCCCACGACTTCAACAACTTGCTTACGGTCATCGATATCAACGCCCACATTCTTAGCAAAGAGCCGGATCGAGATTCTCGAGCACAACAAATCACGGCGATTCGCGACGCATCAGAACGTGCAGGCAAGTTAGTCTCTCAACTGCTAGTGTTCAGCAAAAAAGGTAATCGTGATTCGCAGGTGATTGCGATCAACGATCGAATGACGCGTACGCGAGGATTGCTCAAGAGCCTACTCGGCGATCGGCATTCCCTTGAGTTGCAGTTGGGCGAGGACTTGCCAAGTATTCAAATCGATCAAAGCTACCTCGATCAGATTCTTGTGAACCTGACCGTGAATGCACGCGAAGCCATGCTAGAGTCTGGGACACTCACGATCACGACGTCCACCGAACCGGCTGTAGCTAGTTCCAACCAATCAGGTTCGCCGCAATCCTTTGTCGTTCTATCCGTAGCTGATACGGGCGTGGGCATGCCTCCGAAGGATCGCGATCGCGCATTCGAGCCCTTCTTTACCACGAAGGCAGAAGGCAGTGGCCTTGGACTATCTGTGGTCTATGGTGTCGCTGAAGAATGTGGCGGCAAAGTTCATCTTGAAAGTACGCCCGGCGTTGGCACGACGTGCAAAGTGTACTTTCCTGCTTCCGACAAACTTCCAGTGCCGATCCCAAGCACCAACGTGCCGGACGCCATCGGCGACGAACGCATCTTGCTGGTAGAGGACGATCCGAACGTTCGACTGGCGATGTCAAAAATGCTGGCGAAAGGCGGCTTTGAAGTCATCGAAGCAAAGCACGCAGAGGATGCACTCAGCATCGTCGCGAACCTCGATGGGAAAATCGACCTGTTGCTGAGTGACGTCACGATGCCAGGACTATCTGGGCCAGAATTGGCGGAACTACTTGCGGCTGAGATTCCTAACTTGGCAGTTCTTCTTGTGACAGGTTACGAC
>CAYQMZ010000001.1:27211-52660 GCA_964418725.1 uncultured Pirellulaceae bacterium | reverse complement strand
CTCTGGTTTGGCTGGTGGGGCGGCTACTCGATGTGACGCAACAGGCAAACAAAAATAGCCACCGCATTTATGGCGTCGACTTCACCAGTGCTCCTCGAAACGCAAAGCCGATTGTTTGTTGCGAGGCGGACTTAACCGGCAACTGCCTGCGAGTCCGCAAGTTGCATGCTTGGACTAGCTTTCTGCCGTTCGAGCAATTTCTGGATTCAGTTGGACCGTGGCATGCCGGGCTCGACTTTCCCTTCGGTCAGCCAAGCGAACTGGTTGACGAGTTGGGCTGGCCATCCGAGTGGAGTGGCTACGCTCGGGAAGTAAGTCGAATGACGAAACAAGAATTCGTCGAAACGCTGCTCGAGTACAGTGGCTCGAAACCTGCTGGACAGAAACATCTCTTTCGAACGACCGACCGAGATTGTTCAGCGTGCAGCCCAATGATGGTGTACGGCGTACCGGTTGCAAAGATGTTCTACGAAGGCATTCGTCGTCTAGTAAGTTCGCAGGTAGCCGTGATTCCGTGCCGCGACAACGGTGATGATCGTACCGTGGTGGAGGCCTATCCTGCGATCGTGGCTCGAATGATTGCCGGTCGTGCAAGTTACAAAAGCGGCTCGGCGAGCTCTGACTCTAAATCGAAATTGGCCGTTCGAGAACAACTGACGAAGCAA
Source organism: uncultured Pirellulaceae bacterium (assembly GCA_964418725.1). Classification (GTDB taxonomy): domain Bacteria; phylum Planctomycetota; class Planctomycetia; order Pirellulales; family Pirellulaceae; genus CAYNJG01. Next base: position 51,995 of record CAYQMZ010000001.1, on the reverse strand, counting down.
CTGAAAGATGTCGCGAGGACTCAATTCGGTTTGGATATTGTGCTGCCGTCTTCGATAGCTAAGACCGTCCGTGACGACTTCTCCGGTGATCGAATCGACTCGGTCTTCTGTTGCATCCAAGCTGCCTGGTCGTCGATGCAGAGTGACTTCGGAGTGCCGCCGCGAACCAACGAAAACGAAGGCTGGATTGTCTCGCTGGCAGATTGAGTGGATGGTCACGCGGTGCGCGATGTTCGACCGAATCAGTCTGGTTGAGTCTGGCAGAATGCAAGGCTCGCTAACACCATCAGCAGGCAATAGCCGATTTGCCCTGTCGAGATCGCTGCCAGTAACCAGAAGAGTGCGGATAGCACGAGTGTCATTGGTCGCAGAAGGCGATTCCACACGAGTACGGGGAAAGCAAGCTCGAAAGCGACCCAGGCATGAGCCAACGCATCCAGCACGTAGTCATTGTTTGCGAGGAAATCCAAACCAATCAATCGCTGATTCTGATCAGACATCAAGTACCAGAGTGCGGCACCACTCCACCAATCCGGCGTTCCCAATTTGCTCGTTGCGATAAGCAAGTAGATGCCACACGTGTGAAGTTGAATTAATCGCAACGCTACCGTGTTGAGCCAGTGCGTCGACTCGTCACTTGACGCTTGAGAACGGATTGATTGCAGATTCGCTTTGGGACCTAAGCAGGAGTATGCCAGCAACATGCACAACACTGCTTCGAACGCGCTATTGGTGATGGGGGATCGATGTACGTAGCAAAGTGTTACCAGCAGTGTCAGTGGCGTCGTTAGTCTAGGGCGAAACCCAATTGCGGCACAGAACGCGATGGCAACCGCGACGAGGTGGCAAATCCATATCCCAGAGTCCGATGTGATCCAGAACAGATGACTGAATCCGGTAGACCCACTCCGTAAGTCTCCGTTTGTCGTCGCCTGATGAATTACATCGTTGGACAACCAGCCCGTCGCGCCGAACATGCTGTGAATGTCCATTGTGTACGTTGCCAGCCAGACGAACGCGACGCTCGCAACGGCTTGACGTAACCATGCGACGGCAACACCGCTGCTAGGTTGGTAAAAGAACCGGTTCCAGCTGGTCCCGGTTTCTTCGACGAGCGAATTTATGTATTGGTTGATCGAAGCGAGCATTTCCGGTGAGACGAGCTAATTGCCGAGGCCTAACGAGTGGTTGTTGATACTAGGCCGGCGGTGCTGTGCGTCGTTGCTCCATTCGTTTCAACAGATTCAGTTGACCGTTTTGAGATCGCCAAACGTCAGCTTGATAGACGATGGCGTCACTATCGACGTTCGTCGTATCTGTTGGAGGCATGAGATTCAATCGGACGCACCGAACGACCAAGTGATTGGTTGTTTCTTGGGCTGTCGTTGCGAAACAGTGTTTCGCCAGCGACTTTGCCATTGCTGCACACACTTCGTCATCGACGGCTTCGTTCGTTGCATAGAATGCCGCTCGTTGCGCGAACCTTGCTTGGCGAGTTCGGCCAAACGATGCGGTAAATCCGTTTGCAAGCGTCTCATTGCTGGGAAGGCTCAGCGCAATGGACTCGCTCCCGTCGGAAGCTTGCTCGACAACTTGCCACTGATGCATACGGCTGAGTGCCAATTCGCCATCGGTCAGGTGGAACGGAACATAACCCGGGTCAAAGTGAAGGGCTTTCGTGTAGACACCAACCGTTTCACTCAGGTCGACCTGCAGTTTGGAAGGAAGAAAGTTACCACTTAGCACGATGACAACGCAGAACAGGTGAATGAACAGCGCCAGAGAAACAAACGTCCGCGTCGATTCGTTGGGCATCGCTATTGCTTATTGTGGGCGAGGTTGGCGTCGCGGCGACTTCGTGAAAGCGAGTTCATGAAAAAAGGCGCTCTCGAAAGAGCGCCCTCAAGTCTATCGACCGAAATCACCGTTGGCGATTTAGATTCCGTCCGTAGCCGCTTCCGTTGGAGCTTCTGCGGTTTCAACAGCGCCAGAAACTGCACTTGAGCCGTCGTCAACGATCTGAACCGAACCAGGAACGATTTGTTCGCCTGCTTCGTTGACCATCATTGCTCCGCCGGCACCGAAGTCAGAAGGCGATCCTTCATAAACAACGCCACCGCCAACGATTTCGCCACTTCCGCAGCAAGGTGCACTTACTGGCATAGCTTCCATAACGACTGGTGCTGGTGCAGCCATAGGTGCAGCAGCTCCACAGCATGGGGCTGGTGCTGCGACTGGCGCTGGTGCTGCTTCACAGCATGGAGCCGGAGCAGGGGCAGGTGCGGGTGCACAGCAAGGTTCTGGAGCCGGTGCTGGTGCAGGTGCACAACATGGCTCTGGAGCAGGCTCGCAGCATGGCTCTGGTTCGGGTGCACAGCAGTCAGCTGCCTTACGGCTTGCTTTACGTGCAGCGTGCTTAGCCTTCAGGCGAGCAAGGAATCCGCCGCCGCAATCAGCAACTTCACCGCCGCACGTGGCAACTGGTGGTGCTTCTACAACAACACCGCCACAATCCGCCGCACCACCGCACGCTGCTTTCCGAGCGTGAAGTCGAGCCAAGAATCCGCCGCCGCCGCCACAGCCACGGCCAGCTTCGGCTTCGTTTTGACCTGCGACGAGTGCCATACCGACAATCGTCAAGAAACTAGCAATACCAAACATCAGTTTGCGATTCATCTCGCGTCCTCCGTTGTTGCCCACTTAAGGGCACTCTTTCCGTCGTCCGTGTTCGTTTGTCCAATTCGCGCGGGACGACACTGCGATTGGAACTCACTGGAACCGGTTGTTCAGATCCGAACACACGTCCGAAGCCTGACTTTTCCGATTATCGAAAATGAACGAAATGGATCATTCTGTTAAGAAAGGTAGGCTAACAAGCCCGTAATTCGTGTCAACCTACCAACGAACCAGCTCGAGCTATTCAGCTTATTGCGCTTGAACTGGACACTTGTGTGCAGCCGTTTTTCACAGAAGAAACTAACAACAGGGTCCGCAAATTCGAGCTGGCCGCAGCCTGAGAAGGGCCGAGGGTTCCAAGTTTTGGGCGTCTATTGGACAGAGGAAAAGCGTCGGATTTGCCATGATTTGTTGGGGAAAACTGGTTGGTTTCGCGCGACCGGTCCGACCTGAGCAGGCGAAAAACTGACAACTGCAGATTATCGCGGTTTGGTGCGATTCCTGAAAAACTTGCCGTTTACGAGACATTTGATCCGCTGATGGGGGCAGCACCCCCTGGTTGAATTGGCCGGTGCCGCCTTCGAATAACGCTGCGTTAAACTCTTGGTGCATTGGTTGTCAGTGGCTTCACCGCCGAACTCGGATCGACAGAATGACGGATCGCCTCATTGAAATTCCCGAAATCCAAGGCCTTGATTCACGGCGAGGTCTCGTGCGGATCCCTCCAGAGACCGATGTGCCGCTCACGCCACGCGTGCAGCGAATCATCGATTCCACGCCGTTTCGTCGGCTTGCTCGGATCAGTCAGCTCGGTCTCGTATCGTTGGTCTACCCGGCGGCCCATCACTCGCGATTCGAACACAGTCTCGGCGTCTTTCGAAACGCGCTGCTGTACTTAAAGCAGTTGTCGTATGACCAGCGGTTTTGCGAGACGGTTTCGTCGCAAGACGCTGAACGCTTAATTGTCTGTGCACTGCTTCACGATGTCGGGCACTGGCCGTTCTGCCATCCGCTCGAGGATATTCGTCACGCTGCGGTGCCGCGACATGAGGTCCTGGCTGCCGAATTCGTGAACAGCGATGAGCTGGCGACATTGTTAAGTGACGACTGGTCCATCGAGCCCGAAGAGGTCACAGCGTTGCTTGACGGAACGTCCAAGCAGGGAAGGTCCGACATATTGGGCAGCATACTTTCGGGTCCGATCGACATCGACAAAATGGACTATCTCGCGCGAGACAGTCTGCACGCCGGTGTTCCGTATGGAAGGAACTTCGACCAAACTCGACTGATTGGCAGTATGTGTTTGAATGCTGCCGGTGATTCGCTGGCGATTACCGACAAAGGTAAGACTGCCGCGGAGATGATGGTGTTCGCTAGGTACGTCATGTTCAGCGAAGTCTATTGGCATCACGCAGTTCGATCGGCGACGGCGATGCTACAACGAGCCTTTTATCAGTTGCTTGATCGTTTAGACTTGAATGCGCTATACCGACTTACGGAACAACCGATGGTCGACGCGCTCATGTTAGCCAGCCAAGGCACTACGTCGCACGGCTTGTTGCAAGGTCTCTTTGGTCCACGTCGGCAGTTGTACAAGCGGTTAGAGCAATTCAGTTTGTTCCAAGGTCCAGAGCTCTATCGATTGCTCGCGCGACGACCGTATGCTTGGCTTGTTGATTGCGCATCTCGGCTGGCTGAAGGGCTTTCTGCAGCGACGGGAAAGCCTATTCCAAGCGACGCTGTGTTGATCGACGCTCCGCCGGTGAAGCGGGAGATTGAAATCAAGATCGACGTTTTCTATCCCAAGGAAGATCGCTACCGACCACTATCAAGCGTGTCGCCTGTTGTGCAGACCTTGGCGAAGGAACAGTTCGACGACTATGTCAAACGAGTGCGCGTTTTCGTTGCTCCGGAATGGAGCCAGGAAATTCGCGGCGTGTCTCAGTTACCAGATTTGCTGCATCGGGCTATCGAAGAGACCGACCAGAGCACGCGCGAACCGTAGCAGTAATCTAAAATGTCGGTTTCGTGAGTCCCAATTCAGCCTCAGAAGGTGAAATAGATGAGAGTCACTCCACTGCTTTTTGTCGTGCTGCTTGTAGCTTCTGGGTTTGCCGACGTTGAAAGCAAGACGCGCCCCAACGTCGTGCTGTTCTTGGCCGATGATCTCGGCTGGACCGGTTTGAAGTGTTTCGGCAGTGACTTTTACGAGACTCCCAACCTCGATGCGCTGGCCGAACGGTCCATGAGGTTTACCAACGCTTACGCGGCATGCACTGTCTGCTCGCCGACTCGAGCCTCGCTAATGACCGGCATCTATCCGGCTCGATTGCGATGCACTGACTTCATCGCAGGACAGAATCGACCGTTCGCGAAAATGGTGATCCCCAACTGGACGAAGCAGCTCGACGCCAGCTACGTCACGATTGCGGAGGCACTGAAGCAGATCGGATACCGCACTGGACATATTGGAAAGTGGCACTTAAACGCAAAGAGTGGCCCCGATATGAAACGCACGAGGCCGACCGACCAGGGCTTTGACTTTTCGGTTTCGCGTCCACCAGGTACCCGGGGTTACGCTTTGAAGGATGGAGTTCAGTCTCGCCAGGGCACTGGCTACTTGACCGATTGGTTGACTGATAAGGCGTGTGATTTCATTGGAGAAGACGACAAAGATCCTTTCTTTCTGTACTTCGCTTACAACGTCCCGCATACGCCAATCCAGGGCCGTGAAGATCTGGTCACCGAGTTTCGTTCCAAGGTTAATTCGAAAGCCACACACCGTAATCCAATCTATGCAGCCATGGTAAAGAGCATGGACCAAAGTGTCGGTCGCGTGCTGGAGGCGGTGCGTCGTCGTGGAGTGGCAGAGAACACCGTCGTCATCTTCATTTCGGACAATGGTGGTCTGACTCAGCGGTATGGCAAACATGATAACTTCACAGAAAACTTGCCGTTAAGACGCGGGAAAGGTTCCGCCTACGAAGGTGGCGTGCGAGTTCCGGCGATTGTTTTCTGGCCCAACGTTACTCAGGCGGGCGTGGTTTGTGACGAACCGATCATGACGATCGACATCTACCCAACGATTTTGGACATGTTGGAAACGGAGGGCGATCCGACTCACAACAAGTCGATCGATGGTAAGAGCTTGAGGCCACTCCTGACTAACGCAACGAAAACGCTAGATCGGAACTTGTACTGGCACTATCCGCACTACCATGCGGGCGGAGACGGACCCTACAGTGCGGTGCGATCTGGTGACTATCGCCTGATCGAATTTCATGAAGACCAGAGTATTCGACTGTACGACTTAGCCAGCGATTTGGGCGAACGAACCGATCTTTCGAACTCCATGCCGGAAAAGGCAAGGGCGTTGAAGGCAGAGTTGGATGCTTGGCGAAAGTCTGTTGGAGCTCAGATGCCTACGCCCAATCCAAACTACGATCCATCCAAGGCAACTCAAGTGGTTCGCGCGCCGAGAAGGTGAGCAAACTTTCCGCTCAGTGACAAGCGGTGAGCGAAACGGCCCGGCAAATAAAAACGGGAGCGACATGCGCTCCCGTTGTGAACTGCGACCGTAACTTGGTGGACTAAGCGGATTTCACGGCGTCCACGACAGCAGCTGATGTCATGCCCAGTTCCTCCATGACCGTATTTCCGGGAGCGCTAATGCCAAAGCGTTCGATTCCCAGTACTTTGCCTTCTGAACCAACGTACTTGTACCAGAGGCCGGTGACGCCGGCTTCGATAGCAACGCGTTTGGTGCATGCGGATGGAAGGACTTCCTCCCGATAGGCATCCGACTGGCGATCAAAGCGTTCCATGCATGGCATGGATACGACACGGGCGCCGCCGCCGATTTCTTTAGCGGCGTCGATGGCATGCTGAAGTTCGCTGCCTGTCGCGATGAGGATCACCTCAAGTGGTCCGCTCTCCTTGATGCATACGTAGCCACCCTTTGCCACGCCTTCACGCCGCGTTTTCACGTCGACCTGATTCAGTGTTGGAATCTTTTGTCGAGTCAGCATCAGCAGCGTCGGGCCGTCGGTTCGGTGCAATCCAGCGACGATAGCCCCCGCAACTTCCTCCGGGTCTCCGGGCCGCATCACGTCTAGTCCGGGGATCACACGCAGTCCGCTGCAGGTTTCGACGGGCTGGTGCGTGGGGCCATCTTCTCCAACGCCCACAGAATCGTGAGTGAAGATGTACATCACTGGAAGATTCGCGAGCGCCGCCAGGCGAATGGAAGGTCGTAGGTAGTCAGCAAAGACTGCGAAGGTTGCACCTGAAGCACGGAAGATTCCGTCGTAGGCTGCGCCATTGAGCAACGCTCCCATTCCGTGTTCGCGAATGCCAAACCACAAGTTACGTCCGTTGTAGTCTTCGCGTCCGAAATCACCGGCTTCCTTCAGATAGTTCTTCGTCGATCCAAAGAGGTCCGCACTTCCGGTGAAGAGCATGGGCATCTCTTTTGCGACCGCGTTGAGCACAACGCCACCGGCACCACGCGTTGCGTCCAAGTAGTCTTCCTTGAATGCTGGCACTTTGTCGAGCAAGTCAGCGGGGACATCGCTGGCACCACCGTTTAGCTGTTTGGCGAGTTCTGGATTCGCTGACTGCCAAGCTTCGAACGTGGCTGACCAAGCTTGGTATTCTGCGTCCAGCTTCTTTTGGTGCTCGGCAAAAAAGCTCTTCACTTCGTCCGAAACAAAGAAAGTTTCCTTGGGAAGACCAAGGCCCTCTCGAGCGGATTCCGCAAACTTGGCGCCACCTTCACCGTGACCCTTAGCTGTTCCGGCGACTTCGGGAATACCACGTCCAATTTCTGTCTTGGCAATGATTAGTTTTGGCTTTCCATTGTCGTTGGCCTTTGCATCCTCGAAGGCCTTCGTGATAGCCGCCATGTCGTGACCGTCGACCGTTACGACATCGAACCCATACGATTCGAATCGCTTTCCGGTATCTTCGCTCTGCGTCACGTTCGCCATCGCGTCGAGTGTGACGTCGTTCGAGTCGTAGATCAGAATCAGATTGTCGAGACCAACGTGCCCTGCGTAGGCTGCTGCTTCTGCGGAAACTCCTTCTTGCAGGCAACCATCGCCGGCGAGTGCGACAACGTGGTGATCGAAGATCTTATGTTCTGCGGTGTTGAACTTGGCTGCCGCCATTTTGCCTGAGACAGCGTATCCGACTGCGTTGCCAACTCCCTGTCCGAGCGGGCCGGTGGTAGCTTCGACGCCCGGCGTTTCGCCGAATTCAGGGTGACCAGGCGTGGTGCTATGCAGTTGGCGGAAGTTCTTTACCTGTTCGAGCGGCACGTCATAGCCGGACAAGTGCAACCAGCTGTAGATGAACATGCTGCCGTGACCGGCTGACAGGATGAAACGATCTCGGTTGAGCCACTTCGGGTATTTCGGATGGTAGCGGAGGGAATTTCCGAAGAGTACGGCACCAATTTCTGCAGCACCCAGCGGCAACCCCAGGTGTCCCGAGCTGCAAGCGTGAATTGCGTCGATGGCGAGCCCACGGGCGGTAGTGGCTGCGCTGGCCAGTGCTTCTTGATTCATGGTACTTCTTCCGAGTTTCGGCAAATTTTGAAACCCGGAAGTGTACCTAGTCGGTTCGGGCAGCGTCAACGAGCACGACACGTAAGACGAGCTTTTCGAGGCTTTCGTGCCGTCGATTCGCTGGTAAGCACGTCGGTTGGCCAGATAGGACAATGGCTAACGCGGAAGCACTGAGAAGAAGTCGACTTCTCACAGAGGCGAATTGGGCAAATTGCAGCCGTATTGTTGTCCGGCTGCAGGGCCCGTCTTTGCTAAGTCTTAACTTATTGGCTGTTCATCGGCATGCGAGAGGCAGCCGGCGAGAATGTAGGAGCCTTCAACTGGTGGGCAGCTGAATCGATATGACGTCGCACGAGGTGCGGCATCCAAAGAGCCTTGTCAACCAATTCCATGAGCACGCTAGGATCGAAAGGCTTGCTCAAGAAGTAGGTAGCACCCGCACGCAGGGCGTGCTGGACCGTCTCTTGTCGTCGCGAGTCGCTCATGAATACGACTGGGCAATCCATGGAACCGCGGAGCGATGCGAAGAGTTCCAGGCCACTTTCTTCACCGAGGTTGACGTCGCAGATCAGCAGGTTTGGCTTGCAGTCTTGGGCCACTTGTTGGGCTTCCATTGCCGTTGCGGCGATACGACACGAGTATCCGTCGGCAATGACTGCCTCTTGGATTTGAGCTCGTGTGCCCGCATCGGGATCGACGACCAAAACGGTGACTTCATGGTTTTGCATAACCGACATGACGAAACTCCACAGCGAATAAACTTCAAAGCGACATGTTGCCGGGCCTCGACGCGGTCGCGTAAGCGTGCGTTCTCCGCAACAAACAAGTAAGCCGAACAACGTGTTTGACCGAAAAACGTTACCTCGCTGTTGCTGAATAGTCGTCCATTTGCGACATGTTTGGTCAGGTAAACTCCCGCTGCAGCGAACTGCTTGCCCTACATCTTGTGTAATCGCTACTCTCGGCAGTGTTGCTCTGCATGCTGGCAGGCCGGTCATGTCCTGTTCGCTCGCCATGCGACGAATGGTTCCTCATACAGCGAACGTCAGGCAGCCTGACCGTTGCGATCGGTACACTCGGTGAGGTTTGTTGCGTTTTGCCAACACGTATTAATTGACTGCCTCGATCCGGCGCGTGTACGGTTCTTAGCGCAGGAGGCAGAGGCACGGTCTTGCTTGCTTTCTGTCCAGTCCAGCATTGGGGGGATGAGATGTTGAGTAACGACGAAGGCGATATTGAAACAGGGATCGAGCCGTCTCCTTGTGCGGTCATCGAGCGTCAAGTGGATCACATCCTGATCGTGGACGACGATGAGGCTCAGGTGACCACGCTCTCGCACAGCCTAATGTCGCTTGGCTATCGAGTTTCGGTGGCTGGCAACATTAAGGATGGGACGCGAATCGCTTATTCGGAACGTCCAGACCTCGTTTTGCTGGACATCAAACTTCCGGATGGCGATGGACTTCAGCTGTGCTCAGATTTCAATGATGACTCCGAGACGGCCGATATACCCGTGATCATCGTGAGTGGCACCGACAAGCCTGATATCGTTCGCCAGGCACGAACCTCTGGTTGCCACTACTTCGTTCGGAAGCCCTATGACCCTAATGCGCTATTGATTCTGGTTCAGAACGCCATCGACGAATCACGGGATTGGTAGACTGGCATCGCTGTACATGGCCGAATCATCTGCGCGTACGTGAAATAGGCATCTTTCGCTACTCCACGGGAATCTGCTAAGCTGTGGGATTGGGAATTCGTTTCAGCCAATTGCAATTCTAGGAGCACCAGTTTGGGTACCAAGAAGACTGGAAAAGGACGTCGCAAAGTAGGTCGAAAAAAGCGACGCATGCGAGCTAAGATCCGCCATCGCAAGAAGTAACGTTCGCCCCTGTTTAAGGTGCGAGCTTCTTTGATCTTCCTCGGTTCTCTTGCCGAGGCACAGGCCACCGTCAGGTCGCCTTTTTTGCTGCGCAGTCGTAAAGCTGTGGATTAATGCACCAATCAAACACGCGGAATACCGCGAGGCAATGTTCAGATTCACAGTTTGATTTTTAGTGAGTGCTAGACTTGTTGATAGAAGACAACATTCTGTTGTTTGAAACCGACAGTGATTTGAACGGTCTAGCATGGCAGCGATTTCTACCAAAAACTCCAAACGCGAGTTCACCGTCTATCGTGATGAGGCGGGGGTTCCCCATGTCAAAGCCAATGATTGGCTCGATGCGATTTATGCATTGGGGTACATGCACGCGACAGATCGCGGAACACAACTGCTATTTGCACGGGCCGTTGCCAGCGGTCGCGCGGCGGAGCTGATTTCGGATCGTTCTGATCTACGGGAAACGGATCGATTCTTCAAGCGGATTGGTCTGCATCGCAACTTGGCCAGTGAGGCTCTTCAGTTAGAAGATCACATCAGCGAACAAATCTACTCGTACTGCGAAGGGATTAATGACGGGGTTGCAGCAACGGGGCGCTCACTGCCCATGTGGGCCACCGGATTTCGCCCCGACGAACCCTGGGACGCAGAGGCCGTGTTGTTGGTGGGGCAATTGCTCAGCTTTGGTGGCTTGGCAATTGGCCAGATGCAAAACGAACGACTCCTCCTCGAGTTGATTCACGCAGGCGTCAACGAAGAAGGACTGAAGGATTTGTACAGTCCGCGTATGGACTCTGCAGACTTCGAGTTGCTGCGACGCGTCAAGATGTCTAACCAGTTGTCCAACGATGCGTTGGATACGATTACCGATTTACCGCGACTAGCAGGCAGCAATGCTTGGGCGGTACGCGGTGAACGCACGGATTGTGGTGCGGCGATTCTCTGTTCAGACCCGCATTTGGAAGTCAATCGACTACCAGGCATTTGGTACGAGGCGGTGTTGGACTGGGGAGATAACTTTGTCATGGGGGCGACGCTGCCTGGGTGTCCGTTGTTTGCGGTGGCGCGAACGGAAAAACTTGCCTGGGGTGTAACCTACATGAAGGGTGACACGATCGACTTCTTTGTCGAAGACTGTCGACCGGGAGGCGAAACTGGGTGGCAGTATCGGCGCGGAGATTCTTGGCACGATTTCGAGACTCGTGAAGAGTCGATTGCGCCGCAGTCTAAGACAACGGAAGAACTGACTGTCTACGAGAACGATCAGGGCACGCTAGAAAGCGACCCAGACGAAGCTGGTTTGTACCTGTCTGTGGCGTGGACGGGTTCCCAGCCAGGTTCGAACAAAGCGATGGCAACGTGGCTGGAAGTAATCTCGTCCAGTAGCACCAAAGAAGCCATGGACTTTGTTAGGCAGTGTCCGCAGCCGACACTTTGCTTTGTCTTTGCCGACGATGAAAACCACATTGGATTACAAGGAACCGGTCGCTTTCCAAAACGACCGAATCCCGAAGCTGGGCTGGTGCCGCTGCCAGCGTGGGACGAATCAAACCACTGGCAAGGTTTTCTCGATAGTTCGTTGCTGCCCAGCGTTTACGATCCCGATGAAAACTTTGTTGCAACGGCCAATGAAGGTTGGAATCCACCAGACGGTCCATTATTGGTGACTCAGTTACTGCCGGATCACAGAAAGGTGCGTATCCAAGAACGTTTGGCTGAACTGCCGAATTGCACAATCGAAGAAATGCAATCGTTGCAGTACGACGTCATCAACGTGCATGCCAGGAAGGTACTGCCGACCCTGTTGCCGCATTTGCCGGATGGTGAAATCAAAGAGAGTTTGGAAAAGTGGAACTTCAGCTTTGATATCGAGAGCAAAGAAGCCGTTTGGTTCCAACGCTTGTACCTGAATCTGATTATTGAGGTCTTCGGGCACGAAGAAGCCATTGGTTGGCGGCGCATCATTTATCTTTGCTCGCGAGGCGGGTACTCGAACATGATGATGCTGCTTGCCGATCGCGTGATCGCGAACGATGAGTCCGTCTGGTGGCATGGCCGCACCAAGGCCGAGCTAGTTCGCATCGCGTATGAACGCACGCTGCAGCAACCAGAAATGAAGTGGGGAGAATTCAATCACTTCCACTTTGCGGATCGGTTCTTCGGTCGCCGACGCGTCGGACGGCTGTTGGGATTTGATAGCCCAGCGCAGCCTATGCCTGGATGTGCATACACACCGTTCCAAGGGCACGTCTTTCAGACGGCGTCGCACGAGCAGACCTTTGCGCCTTCGTACCACTTCATCACGGAAATGAATTCGCGTGTAGCATGGACCAACCTGCCAGGTGGACCTAGCGAAAGCCGATTCTCCAGATACTACAAGTCGGACCTCGATCGATGGCAGCAGGGTGAATACAAAAAGCTCGAGCTAGTCGACTTGCCCGCTGATCCCAGTTCTGCTTAGTACGGATCGCGCATCAACTGACACAATTGCAGGCTGCGTGTGGTAAAACGCTAGGTATCTGTTGATCGACACGATATCTCAGCGAGCACGATTATGGCATTCTCCAAGTGGTCTGTTGCATGCCTTGTACGAGTCGCGTTGCCGTGGTGCTGCTTTGCAGTCTTCGCGTCTGTGGTGGCGGATGAAGTTCGCACCCCGCGACCGATGCTGATTGACTTTCGAGACCCCGTCAGCATTGAATCGCACTGCCCGATCATCATTGCTCACCGCGGGGGAGTCGTCAGTGATGACGCTCCCGAGTGCTCACTAACTGCAATTCGCCGAGCCGCCAGCGCGGGCTTCGATATGGTCGAACTAGACGTTCAGTCCAGTCGTGATGGATTGCCTGTGCTGTTTCATGATCGAACCCTTGCGAAGGCATGTGGTCGAGACGGTCGTGTTGCGGACTACTCGTTAAGTGAATTGGAATCGTTCTCATACAAGGGTAGCCAAGACAAAATCATCGGACTGGACGCGGCATTTCGGGTGTGCCGTGAATTGCGACTGGGGGTCATGCTGGATCTGAAGGCTGGCCGGGAGTCGCCGGAGTTCTTGCTTCGATTGAAACGGCTTCTGACGAAGCACGGGTTGTTGCACGCGGCGATTACTTTTTCGGGGACGAAGCAAGCGAGGGAAGTTCTGACGGGCGTGCGTTTTACGCCAACAGACGACGAGCTGCAGCGACTGAGAGCGGATCAGGGGCTGGATCTGAGTGGGCGATTCTGGTTTGGGTTACCCAAACAGTTGGCGGACAATGATGTGCAGAGACTTCGGGCGGCTAAGGCATTAGTCCTACCGGCTATCAATACGTTTCGTTACGCTGCGAAAAACCACATGGTTTCAGCGCAAAAAGACATTCGGCAGCTGACTCAACTGGGTGTCGATGGTTTTCAGATCGATTCGATCTACATGCACTTGGTGAAAAGTGCCGACAATCCTGAAGACTAGATCTCGTTTGAAGCAATTCACTTGCTACGGCGACGTGGTTTTGGCTAGAGTGGTCCTTGTGGGAAAAGGAGAGCTTCGGCCAATGAACCAATTCTGACGTGATTTCTTATCGCGGGTGATTCATTAATCGCTAATTGACTGGGTATTCATTGGACTGGCCGTCGCATGACGGCATCTACCAGGAGCTTTCTCCATGTACATTCGTATTGCGTTCGCTGTATCGTTTTTGGGCTTTACGTTCGCGTCTGTTTCTCCTGCCTTCGGGCAATTCCAACCGCTGTTGATCACGTTGGATCACAACGACGACTTTGTGATCACGGGCACGGGACAGGAAATAAACGGGATCGAATTTCGTGGCCCCGATGGGACATTCGAATTCGCACCTGGTTCTACCGGGCAGGTGAATGAGGAAGGCACGGAGGTGTCTGGTTCTGCTCCGGCTCCGTTTCACTTTCTGTTGTCGAACATTTCTAGGGAAGTCGTCATGGCAGCTGTTCCAGGAACGGTTGCTCGCGTTGATGGTTCGTTTCCGTTGCAGTTCGGACCACAGGACCTCTCGCTCTTGGATAATGTTCGAGTGCGGGTGGGAGTCGGATCGCGACCAGTTGAGAATCCGCTGAACTTGATTTGCGATACTTGTGAGTACCCCTCGGTCGAGCGGACTCCTGGTGGTGGAATCGAAGTCTCTAACATCAATGATCCCATCATCAACCTGACAGTATTCGCCTCCGGTGGGGGGCTCACGATTACCGAGGTGCCAGTGGGAGTCACAGTTGTCGACCAAACTCCGACATCCGTGACGCTACAAAACCCCGATGGTTTTGATACAGCCACACTTTCCAATCTGAATTTCCTGGCTGGCTTCTCCGCAAACCAACCGGTCTTCGCTCAGTTCGAACTGGCGAATGCCACGTCCTACGGTCCTTTTCCGGTCGCGATCGCTGCCGTTCCCGAGCCAAGTGGTTTAGTCGGAGCGGGAATCTCTCTAGTGATGTGTTTGGCCGTCCGTTCATCGAAACGTCCATCTAAACGCCACTGCCAAGCTGAGGTAGTTGCTGCGATGGCGTGAGTTACCTGAAAACTGGGTAAGTTACCAAAGCCGTTCCGGCTGGCGCGATTCTTTTCGATTTGCCGCAAGTGCAAGTCGATACGTTTATCCGGACAGTTATCTTTGGGGGATCTTGCCATGACTACGTTTTGTAGGCTCACTATGATTGCCGTGCTGGCACTGGTGGGCGTCGAGCTTAATGCTCAAACTTACAGCCATTTATCAGCTGGCCCAGCAACGAAGCTGGATGGTGTCGCACAGGCGGTTTACACAGGCCTGAGCGACGGGAATCAATCGCAGCAAGTGCAGAATGTTGCATTCCATGCACTGAGCGATTCAACGAGACAAATAGCCCACGAATCGATTTCGGATCAAGGCATCCAGTCGATTCCGGCGACAGAGGCAGCAACGCTGTCAATTTCTGACTTCGCATCGCCCGGAGCTGGCCAGATCCGTCAAACGGGTCTTCTAGGTGGAGGCCCATCATGCGGAGCAGCTGCTTGTGGTCCAACCTGCGGGCTGCCTGGCGGATGCGCACCAGGGTGTGGCTTGCCAGATCCAAGCTGTGGTGCTGCGGGACCGGGGTGTGGCTTACCAGCTCCGGGATGCGGACTGCCAGAAGTGGCGTGCGGATTGCCAGAAGCAGCATGTGGACTACCCGAAGTAGCTTGTGGATTGCCATCGGCAGGTTCCGGCGGCGGGTTGTTCAAGAGCATCTTTGGTGGAGGCGGTTGCGATAGCGGTGGGTGCGACACATGCGGCGGAAGCCAGATCATGTGCGGTTCGCTCTGTGATCGGAAATGCCCTGAGTGCTGCGGTGTCGGCACGCATTACTCTTACTTCTACGGTGAGTTGCTGTACATGCGATCTCGTCAGTCTGAAGTTACCTATGCGGTACCATCGGACGGTCCAATCGTGCCAGGCTCAGTGCCTGTACAAGTCGGCCACTTCGGCGTCATCGACAGCGACTACGATCTGGGATACCGAGTTGGCTTCAACCTGGCTCTAGACACCGTCAGCAGTATCAGCGGACGCTACATGAATTGGACGAATCGAGAAAGCGATTCCATCAGCTTGGCCGCGCCCAACGCGCTGGAGTCACTGGTTTCGCATCCAGCAACGATTTCGTCGGCGTCGACCACGCTCGCGGCTCACGCTGACTACTACATGGATCTGCAAAGCGTGGACGTGGACTACCGTCACCTGCTGAAGTGCTGCGACGTATTTTCAGCGAACTATGTGATTGGTGCTCGCTATGCAAATCTTGAGCAAGGATTCGATGTCGAATTCCTGAAGCAACCTACGGAGTCCGTTTGGACAAACGTTGACTTCGAAGGTGCGGGTCTGCGTCTGGGGCTTGAAACGCAGCGGTACTCGTGCCGCAACCAGTTGCACGTCTACGCCAACGGATCTGCCAGCTTCTTGGCTGGTCGCTTCAACGCACACTACCTACAAGGTAGCAGCGTTGATCCCGAAATCGTGAACGCGTATTGGGATGCCGATCGCCTGGTTCCGATTCTCGACTTCGAAGCTGGAATCGGCTGGACAAGCATCAGCGGGAAATTGCGATTGAACGCTGGCTACATGGCCAGTGCGTGGTTCAATTCCGTAACGACCCAAAGCTGGATCGACGGAGTTCAGGCAAACGACTTCTCCGATGTTACGAAGTCACTGTGGTTTGATGGACTGCAGGCTCGAGTTTCATACAGTTTCTAGAAGTAAGAAACTGAAGGCGGACCACTGCGGGCCAGTCCCGCGACAGATGGCAAATTCGTCCAAGAAGGCAGGCTCTGCACAGTGCGGGGCTTGCCTTTCTTTGTTTACATCTGCAACTTTCGAGAACGGTGGAATAGTTGCCCGCCGCCGATAGTTTCCATCGCCCGCCTACGCACCGACGAGTGTTCATAGAAAGGCTGATATTTCGGCGTTCCGGTGTTAAACTCTACAACTGTTTCACGACCGGTTTCGACGTGCGAAGTGTTGCAGGAAGTCGAACCAGATTTTTGTGCGAAGTGAATTCGTGCGAAGCGAACCTCTCACCGCCGGTTTGAAACACACTCATCGGGCCGCTTCCGCGAGCGGTTTCCTGCCCACCAAATCAACGCGGTAACCTCGCATGCAATTGGAATATCCTCTCCCGCAGCAGCGATACTGGCTTGGCGCGAATGTGCTGAAGCAACTCATTTTGCTCTATTGGCTTTGTTGGGCCATCGCACCGCTATGTGCGGCAGAAAACGCTTCTCGCTTTGAAATCGAAGTGCAGTCTGTTCTGTCAAAAGCTGGCTGTAACGCGGGTACATGCCACGGCAATCAGAATGGAAAAGGGGGCTTCAAGCTTTCACTGCGTGGGCAGGATCCCCTGTTCGATTACGAGTCGATCGTATGGCAAAACGGAGGGAGACGCATTGATAAGTTTGCGGCCAATGAGAGTCTGCTGCTACAGAAGCCCACGACGGAGGTGGCTCACCAGGGTGGCAAGCGACTTGAAAAGGGCTCCAATGCATACAACGTCTTGCTCAATTGGATTGCGCGAGGCGCCCCAAAACCGACCAGCGAGGTGGTGTTAGAAGAACTCGTCGTGAGGCCATTGGAAGCGATTCAATTTTCCGCATCCGACTCGGTTTCGATTTCGGTACAGGCAAAGTTCAGCGATGGTTCGACAAGAGATGTAACCAAAGACGCCGTCTATGAAACGTCGAATCTGAATGTTGAAGTATCGTCTGAGGGTGTTGTTCAGCCGACCTCTACGGGCGAAGCCACCGTAATCGTCCGTTACTTGCAGCATCAAGTTCCTGTGCGTGTGGCGTTTCTCGACAGCTCAAACGAATTTGTGTGGAGTGACCGTCGGCCTCGCAATTTTGTGGATGAGTTCGTCTTTCAAAAACTGAAGAAGTTTCATTCGAATCCCGCCAAGCGATGTGCGGATCATGTATTTCTGCGGCGAGTTTTTCTGGACATGCTGGGGACCCTTCCCACAGTCGAAGAAGCCCAGAGTTTCGTCGCGAACGGGGATCCCGACAAGCGATCGAGTTTGGTCGAGTCGCTTCTTTCACGACCGGAGTTTGCCGACCATTGGGCCTTGAAGTGGGCGGACCTACTGAGAGTTGAAGAAAAGGTCTTGGATCGTAAGGGCGTCGAAATTTTCCACAGTTGGATACGCGATCAATTTGCCGCCGCCAGACCGTTGAATGAATTCGTTGCAGAACTCTTAGTAGCGCGAGGTAGTACCTACGACAATCCGCCCGCCAACTATTTTCGAGCTTTACGCAAGCCGAACGTACGTGGCGAAGCTGCCGCGCGAGTATTCTTGGGTACGCGGCTGCAGTGTGCACAGTGTCACAATCATCCGTTCGATTGTTGGACGCAAGATGACTACTACGCTTGGTCTGCTGTCTTTTCACGTATTGAGTACGAGATCGACGAGGATGCCAAACGACTGGACCGACTGGACAAGAACGAGTTTGTCGGAGAGCAAGTCGTCAAAACAACAGCTAAGGGCGAGGTGACGCATCCGGGAACCGGAAAGACGATGCAGCCGCGATTGCTCGGTGAATCGCTGGCGATCAACGAGTCTGACCGCGACCGAGTGCAGGTGCTCGCCGATTGGCTCACATCGCCACAAAACCGACAATTCGCCCGATCTCAAGTGAATCGGCTGTGGTACCACATGATGGGACAAGGGTTAGTGGATCCCGTTGATGACTTCCGTGTCACCAATCCAGCCACTCACCCTGATTTGCTGGAAAGGCTTACGGATGAGTTCATCTCCAGCAACTTCGATATTCGGCATCTGTTGCGATTGATCGCTGATTCAGAGGCCTATCAACTAGATTCCACGGCCGACGTAGCCGAGCCCTATGCGCATGTTCTTGCGAGACGGCTGTCGGCTGAACAACTGCTGGACTCGCAGGCGGCCGCACTGCAGGCAAGCCTGAAATTCAACGGGCATCCAGACGGCCTTCGTGCGACGCAGTTGCCTGGTGTTCGTAAGGTGCGAAAACGAGAAAAGAAACCCTCGCCAGCCGATCGATTTCTAACTGCGTTCGGCAAGCCGGAACGGCTGATGACTTGTGAATGCGAGAGATCTAATACGACAACGCTATCCCAAGCGTTGTTCATGGTGAATGGCTCGTGCATCGATGATCTGTTGACGCAGCCCGCGAATGTGATTGGAACCATGATGCAAGAAGGCGTGACGTTGGACGATGCCATCGATCGCTTGTACTGGGCATCCTTGAGCAGGCCACCAGCGGATATCGAACGAAATCGAGCCCATTCGATTATCTCTCGGAGTGATTCGAAACGATCGGGGCTTGAGGATCTCGCGTGGGCATTGCTGAACGCGAAAGAGTTCATCTTTCGACAATAAGCCCGTAGTTCGATGGCAGTCGAATCAGCCAATCAATCACGCTGGATTGCTTGGCGAATTCGTTCCAATGCTTCGTCCGACAGCGTATCGGAGTCCGTTGTCCGCTGCGGATATGACTGGAACGCCTCACGCAGTTGTCGCATCTGGCGTCCGAATCTGCGGCAGGACCAGCAGCCAATGTAATGAAGTCGGACTGCCCATCGCTCGACAAAAGTCAAATCGCGATCCATCGAGTCAGAGACGATTCGCGAGGACTGCTCGCATTTGAGGGTTAGGATAAGCTTCGCCGCTGCAAAGAACTTTTTCATGTTGTTCTCCTTGCGACAAACCAGTTTTGCTCAAGACACTCTCTTAGTAGCAGGCGTGCACGATGCAGTCGCACGGACAAATTGGAGGTGGTGATCTCCAATGAGTCGCAGATCTCTTTCATCGGCAATTGTTCGAGGTCACGCATACGAAATGCTGCTGCTAACTTTTGAGGTAACTTTTCTCGGCAGCTTTCGAGCACCTGCCAGAATTCCTGATTCTCAATCGATTGCGACGGGTTGTTGCCTTGGATTTCATTCGGCCAAGGCTTCAAGCCGACACGCCACTGTCCGTTGTGAAACACATCCGATTGGCTTTGGTCCTCACGATGCTTGTTTTCGCGTTCGCGCTGCCGTGCCAGTTTTCGCATTTGATCGGCGATCTTGTGTCTAAGGATGCCCACAAGCCATGTCAGTACTTGTGAACGTCCTTCGAAATCGGAGGCAGATCGTAACGCCGCGACGAATGTATCTTGCACTAGGTCCTCTGCCATATCCCGGTCGCCGACGCGCTTCATTGCGTATCGGAACAAAGCGTCACCATGCTGCGTGAGCCAATCAGTGACGTCGTCTTTGGAAGGGTTTGTTGGCGGTGGGTCAGTCATTTACGGCTTGTATTGCCCAGTTTGAGCGTTTGTCGGACCGATTTACGAAACCTTACACGTTATTCAGCAAAACGGTGAGAATGCCCACTTATGTGGCCAATACGCAACGTGAAAGTCAGAATATATCAGGCTCAGGGGTGGGTTTGCCGGCATGTAGGAAATCGAAATCGCACCCGTCTTGCGCTTGCGTCACGTGCTTTTCAAAGACTTTGCCATAACCGCGATCGTAGCGTGCCGGAGGTGGGGTCCAAGCGTCCCGACGTTTCTGCAGCTCTTTATCGCTAACCAGCAGTTCTAGTCGCCTGGCTTCAACGTCTAATTCGATTTCGTCACCGGTCTGCACCAAGGCTAGCGGTCCGCCAACGTGGGACTCGGGTGAGACATGCAATACACAGGTTCCGTAACTTGTGCCACTCATTCGTGCGTCCGAAATTCTCACCATGTCACGGATGCCTTGGCGGAGAATCTTTTGTGGGATCGGTAACATGCCCCATTCAGGAAACCCAGGAGCACCAAGTGGGCCTGCACTTCTGAGAACGATGACATCATCAGGTGTCACGTCGAGGTCTTCGTCATTGATGCGAGCCTTCAAGTCGGGGTAATTGTCAAACACGATCGCTCGTCCGCGATGCTTCAACAAACGTGGTTCGGCGGCGGTCGGCTTTATTACACAGCCATCGGGTGCCAAGTTTCCCCGCAAGACGAACGTTGCCCCGGCGCCGTTCACGGGATTCGAAGTTGAACGAATTACTGTGTCGTCAATCACTTCTGCGTCGGCGATGTCTTCTCCGAGAGTTTGTCCGTTGATGGTTTTGGCGGACAGATCAAGGTGCTCGCTGATTTGCCCCAGCAGTGCAGGCAAGCCACCTGCGTTGTAGAAGTCTTCCATCAAGTGTTCGCCGCACGGTCGAATGTTCGCGACAACGGGCACCTTATGCGAGATCTCATCGAAGTGATCCAATGTCATTGCAACGCCGGCTCGTCGAGCCATAGCGATTAAGTGCACGATGGCATTTGTGGATCCGCCAATCGCCATATCCGTGGTGACGGCATTGTTGAACGAGGACTCATTGAGGACGGCGGATGGCTTGAGATCTTCCCAGGCTATTTCAACGGCCCGTCGCCCGGTGGCCACGGCCATGCGTTGGTGATCGGCAATGACGGCCGGTATCGCGGAAGCCCCAGAGAGCGTTAGACCAAGGGACTCGGCGATTGATCCCATCGTCGATGCCGTACCCATTGTCATGCAGTGGCCGGCTGATCTGGCGATACTGTTTTCGATCTGGCACCAGGCGTCATCGCACAGGTTGCCTGCCTGCCGCTCGGCCCAGTACTTCCAAGCGTCGCTGCCGCTGCCCAGTTTCTCTTTTCCCCAACGTGCCGTAAGCATTGGCCCACACGGGAAATAGATTGCGGGAACGTCGGCCGAAATCGCAGCCATAATCAACGCCGGAGTCGTCTTGTCGCAACCGCCCATCAGCACGACCGCATCGAGCGGATGGCAGCGGATGACTTCTTCGGCTTCCATCGCGAGCAGGTTTCGATAGAGCATCGTAGTGGGCTTCATCATCATTTCGCCCAACGACATGACCGGCACTTCGACAGGGAAGCCGCCCATTTGATACACGCCGCGTTTAATCTCTTCAGCCCGCTCCCGAAAGTGCGAATGGCACGTATTCAGGTCGCTCCATGTATTTAGCAACCCAATAACGGGCCGCCCCTTGTAATCGATGTCGTCAAAACCCATGCCCTTCAGTCGTGATCGATGTCCAAAGGACCGAAGGTCGTCCGGTCCGAACCAGCGGTAGCTGCGCAGTTGTTCTGGGGAGAGTTTGTGTTGCTTGTCAGCGGGCGACTGGTCTGCCATCGTTTACCTTCTACTGGTCTAATGCCAAGCTGGCGATTGTAACATGCTGCGGGTTTACTACTGAAGTCTCCGCATGTCACAAAACCGCTGCCGGAAGTCTATTCACGCAGCATTCGCCAAAGCAATTGAAACCGCTGAAGAGTACGAGGCAACTCATGGATCCACTTTGGTTATCGCTGGCTGCCATTGTCGTTGTCATCGTGGGCGTATTGGTTGCTAAGCTGCATCCATTTCTTGCCTTGATTACGGGCGCTCTGATCGTTGCGGTGTTCACTCCGTCATCGCAGTTGCTACAGAATTCTCTCAAGACGCAAGCAACGCATCTGGAGTCTAACGACGTTGCATCACTCGAGAACTTGCCGTTTACCGGCCGTTATCTGGTTTACCGATTGAGTGACAATGCGTGGGAGAACACGGGTGAGTTTGACTATCGCGGATCGGTCACGGATCAACAGCACGTCGCAGAGACATTGCGTGCTGGTGACTATCTACTGCACGAATCGCACAAGGGAGCAGTGGGGAAGCTAGTCAAGCAGAATGCTGGACAGCGAGTGGCCTTTGGTTTCGGCGATACGTGTCGAAAAATTGGGATTCTGATTGCGATGGCTTCGGTGATCGGTATGTGTTTGCTTGAGAGTGGTGCAGCACAACGTATCGTCGATTTCACAAGAAACCTTGTGGGCGAAAAACGCACGCCGCTGGCCTTCGCGATTAGCGGGTTCGTGGTCGGCATACCTGTCTTCTTTGACACGGTCTTTTACTTGCTGATGCCCTTGGCGAAGGCGATGCGTTTGAAGACGGGCGGCAACTACCTCTTGTATGTCATGTCGATCGTTGTCGGAGCAACGATGGCGCATTCATTGGTACCTCCCACACCAGGACCACTGTTAGTGGCGTCGGAGATCGAAGGCGTCACGGTCGGAAACATGATTATTGGTGGTTTGTTGGTTGGAATGATCACCGTTGCCAGTGGTTTTCTGTTTGCAGTGATTGCCAACCGCATTTGGGAGATTCCGCTTCGAGATGAAGACGGCCAGGAAATTGACGAAGCGGCGATCGCAGCTTCCAACGAAAGTCCGGATCAAGCCTCAGTTGACAATGGGGGTGGCCCGCACATTGGCGTAGCGCTTCTCCCGATTGTCTTGCCGGTCGTCCTGCTGGCAGGAAAGACATTCACCGATTCGGTCGTAAGTGCGTACTCCGCATCGGCCGAGGCTGCACCAAGCTGGCTGTTGACCGTGAAGCCATTCCTTGACTTCTTTGGAGACAAGAATATTGCGTTGATTTGCGCCGCGTCGATTGCCTTGCTAATGCTCGCTCGCCAGCGTGCTCGACGTGGAAAAGGGGCATGGTTCCAAGGCGTTCAGCAGGCGCTGGCTAGCGGCGGTGTGATTATTCTCATTACATCGGCTGGAGGGGCGTTTGGACACGCGTTGCGTCAGTGCGGGATTGCGGAAGCCATTCAAAATCGCTTTCCAGTTACGGAAAGCAGCCTGACTCTGTTGCTTTTAGCCTTTGCTTTAACCGCCGTCGTCCGATTTGCTCAAGGCTCAGCAACTGTCGCCATGATTACTTCGGTAAGTATCGTTGCTCCGCTTGCTGCGGAGCTATCCTTGAGCTACCACCCCGTTTATTTGGCGTTGGCGATTGGGTGTGGATCCAAACCGCTGCCTTGGATGAATGACAGCGGGTTTTGGATTGTTGGACGCATGAGCGGTATGACCGAGAGCGAAACGCTGAAGACGTTTTCTGCGACGCTTACCATCATGGGAGTTGTTGGCTTTCTGGTTACCCTGGCCGGCGCAAAATGGCTACCACTTGTTTGAACCTAGATCAGCGATGATTCAAAACAGCCAATTTGCCGAACGAGAATCGCTACTGCTTGCCCGCTATGCAATGCACAGCGAAGACTCTTTGGGGCGTGTTCACCCGGAGGTGAATCATCTCCATCGAGGCCCGTTCCAACGAGATCGTGATCGTGTGCTCCACAGCGTGGCGTTCCGACGACTCAGTGGGAAGACACAGGTATTCACGGGACAAGGCGACTACCATCGCACTCGCCTGACACACACGATGGAAGTAACTTCCATCGCTCGAACGATCGCACGGGCGTTGCGACTAAACGAAGACTTGGTGGAAGCGCTTGCACTACTGCATGACATCGGGCATCCACCATTTGGGCACGCCGGAGAAGATGCCTTGAACGAGTTTGCCAGCGATGTTGGCGGATTCTCACATAACCAGTTTGCATTGACGCTTGTCGAAGAAATCGAACAACGTTATCCGGAGTTCTCCGGTCTGAATTTGACGTACGAAGTCCTGGCTGGTCAGGGACGCCGAGTTGACAAAGTCGATGGCGTTGTCGGAGGCATTCCGCAGTCGGATTCAGCGTTGCCGGTTCGCGCACCGCTGTTGGAAGTCCAGGTCGTCGATCTCGCCGACAGCATCGCATACAACGCGCACGACATTGACGATGGCGTCGAACTGGGATGGTTGGATCTTAAGGAGCTCCTAAAGCTACCGATTCTTCAAATGTGCCATCTCAGTGTTCAGCAACGATTCGGCGCAATCGAAGGAGCGACGTTGCGACGTGCACTGGTAAGAGAACTCATCAATCTGCAGGTCGCTCACTTAGTGCTCGAGTCAGAGCGGAAACTGGAACAGGTTGCCGACCTAACTGCCCGCGAGGTCTGTGAATTGGGACTGCGGCTAGATATCACGGGACCCATCGCTGATGACAAACGCGGGCTACAGCGATTCTTGTACAGCCAGCTCTATCGGCACGAACTGCTGGTCACGGCTCGGCGTGAAGCTCAAAGAAAAATCAAAGAGCTGGGAACTGCGATGTTAGAGCGGCAAGAACAGTGGCGCGAGCAACTGCCACCGGTTTTTCAGTCGCGTTTCGAAGACTCGCCAAAGCGTTGTGCGGTTGATTTTATCGCCAGCATGACGGACCACTCATTCTTAGAGACCTACCAAAGCTTGGCTAGTTAACTGTGATTCGCTGAGTCACGTGT
>CAYQMZ010000001.1:14830-27201 GCA_964418725.1 uncultured Pirellulaceae bacterium | reverse complement strand
TGGGGCGCGCCCCCGCCCCGAACCGCGTGTTATTCTGGCTTGATTAGTGGATCACCCCCCAAAAAAAAAACCCCCCCCACCCGGGGGGTTGGTTGCGGGCGCGACACGCTTCCGCAAACTCTGCTTGGAGCAAATTGGCAAAAGGGGGTACCGTCTTGCTCCCGGCTGAGGAAGGTAGGCTTACGATCGCTTGCGACGAAGCATGGCGAATGGAGCCAGTCCGACGAGAGCCATCAAAATCGAGGTAGGTTCTGGTACACCAAGGATGGCGAAGGCAAGGTCTTTGTCTTCGACCAACAGGCCTTGTTGGTTCGTTCCAGGAGCCATGGTTTGACGATCGAATTGAGTAAATCCGTCGCCAGCACCCGCTAGGTGCCATTGCCACTCTGGGTCGAAGATTGGCGATGCATTGCCGAAGACTTGATCAGCAAGAATCGAGATCCAGTAGTCACCGGCTGCCAGCGACGTGCTGCCAACAACGGCTTCGTAGTGGTAGACTTCGCCGCCACCAGGAGTGATCCCGGGTACTGCAGCACTGACGTAGCCAGTTTCAGGCATGACAGTCAGGTCAGGTCCGCTCGTGCCGGCAACAACGCCGCCTTCAAGAACGAAGCTGAGAAGTGGACCACCTGCAACGTCAGGAAGGTCATTGCTGCCATCAACACCCCAGATTTGGATGATGAAGTCTGTGTCAGAGCGAGCAGCTGGAAGTGGTTCTGCGTACAGACCAGACCACTGGAACCCGTCGATAACAATGTTGTTTGTCAGGGTGAAGTTGTCGTATGCCTTTGCCAAGGCAGGGTCCGATGGACCAACAGTTTGATCTTGCGTTGCAAAAACGCCAGTATCACCGACTGGTGGTTGGCTAACGATTTGTGCCATCGCGTGTGGCGCCAGGAAGGTGAAGGCGCTCAACACAACAAGTGGCTTGAGGAAGGATTTCATGAGCGTGTCCCAAATCAACAAGAAGTAAGTCATGTGGTGAACGGTAAAGCTTGTGCTTTCCATTCCACGCTAATGAGACCCTCTAGACTCCCAAAGCAATTTCCTTGTCTGTAATCGGTAAACTCAAGCTGGATACCCACCAACCGGTACAGGCGTAACGAGCCGATGCGACCAGGTCCGGTTGTAGCGATCAGGAGGTTGCTGCTCTCACACGACGGCGACTAGCCGAGGCAGATCGATTGTCCCTGGTGAGCACCAGACACAGAAAATTAGGCTTCGCCCATGCGAACACGCACGTCAGCAGCCCATGGACTCTTGGGGTCCAGCTGAAGATATCGTTGCCAATGCTCGCGCGCCTTCGCGAGGCGGCCCAGCGTCGAATAGATGTCGCCCAGGTTGTAGTGCGCGTCCGCGTACAGCGGGAAAATTTCGAGGGCCTTTTCGAAGGCACGAACGCTTTCCTCGTACTCATCAAGATCGGCGAGAACGGTACCTAGGTTGTTCCAGGCCTCTACGTAATCAGAATCTAGTTCGACGGCTCGTCGGAAAGCGGTCTGGGCATCCCTTAGCTGCTGCGAAGCATACAGCACATTTCCCAGGTTGAAGTGGAGAATTGGATCATCGGATTCTTGTTCGATGGCACGCTCGTAGGCATGGACTGCCCCGCGATAGTCGCCCTGGTTCTCGGATTCTAAAGCATCCTGGAACCATTGATCCGACGTCTTCAACGCCCCCTCAATTGCCAATGACCGCTCTTCGTCCACCGTATCAAAGTCCAGCTGTAACTGACCGGATGGCTCGGCAAGACGTCCGTCATCCAGACGCACCAATAATCGACCGTTCTCCTCCAAAACGGACAACTGGCACAACGGTGAATCCATTCCCGGTAGCCAAGCTTGAACGCGTTGCAGACCTTCTCGGATCTTTGCGAGCGGCAAGCCTTCAGCAACTAACTCACAAAGCACCTTGGCGCTGGTCACTTGCTTAAAGTCGAAGAAGTTGAGTCTATGAACCGTCTCTACTGGCTCGATAAGCCCCAACCGAATCCATAATCGGATTCGGTTATGCGAGATATTTAGGATGCGGCTCAACTGAGCCACCGTATAACGCTGGCGTACGGACTGGTCGTCGTCGAAGAGATCTAACTGCTCAAGAAAGGCCTCTTCCTGAATGATTTCGATCTCGTAGCCGTCCGCAGATAGCTGTTTTGCCCGCTTGAGCGCGTGAGATGGTTGTGCGTCCTTAGCGAGAGGCGGTGCGGCAGATCCAACGACCAGCCACTTGGTTTGGCGCCCGGGAGTCGTGACGTATTCGCCACCCAGATTCTCGATCAGTTCCGCAAACTCCTTCTGCGACATTGCCGCGAATCGGCCTGCCAATGCAACGCGCACACCTTTTAGATTCTTCACGCTTGGCTCCTCGCCAGCGTCATCTAAAGGTTCGTCGCGAATGATGTTGAGCATTTCAGGTACCAGTCAGAGTCAACGCTAGATAGTACCGTGAGCCATTCGCACCTTCTAGGTGCCACCTTGCGATCGTCCGTGGATTGGACGCTAGCACGGTGCGAACAGAAGACCGTGGAAAAGGTGTTATCAACTAACCCGTTTTCTTGCCGGTCTTCTTTCGCTTCGTGGAGCTTTTGGCCACTTTCTTGGCCTGCGACGCGTCTTGAGCTTGGGCCACACTGGCCTTTAACGCATCCATTAGGTTGATGACCTGTTCTGGCTGATCATCAGGCGGAGCAACGATTTCCTTGCCCTCGATTTTCGCTTCGATCAGCTCTTTCAGCTTGTCGTGGTAGACGTTCTCAAACTTGCCAATATCGAAGTCTTCGTTGCGCGTTGCTTCCATCAACTTTTTGGTAAGGTCTAGTTCGGCTTCCGAAAAATCCGCTTCGTCCACTTCTTCTTCAAAGTCTGCTGGATTCTTGATTTGCTCTTTGAAGGCGAGGACCTCCATGCAGATCAGTCTTCCAAGCGGTCTTAGCATGACCAGTTGTTCGCGGCCATGCATGACGACTTGCGCGACGCTAAACAGGTTTTCGCCTTTCATTGCTTCGAGCAAGAGGCAATAGGGCTTTTGACCAACGGGACCATCGGGGGCCAAGTAGTATGTCTTGCCAGTAAGATGCAGCATGTCGATCTGTTCGGGGGCTACGAACGAATCGATGTTGATCGCTTTGTCGCTTTCGGTTCGCAGGTCGTCCAGTTCGTCTTCATCGACGATGACGTATTGATCCTTGGCGAACTCGTAGCCTTTGACAATGTCCGAACCAGAGACTTCGCCGTGCTGCGGACAAACCTTTTGGTATTTGATTCGACTCTTGCACTCTTCGTGAAGTTGATTCAGTCGAATCTCTTTGCCCGATGCGCTGGCGGTGAAGGCTTTTACGGGGATAGATACAAGGCTAAGGCGGATGTGCCCTTTCCAACTGGAACGTGCCATAACTCGCGCTCGTCGCTTGCGTTGAAACTTAGCTCCCTGCGTTGATCTGATCCTTCACTGATCTGAACTATAGCATGCAGCCAGTTGGGACTGTAGAGCCGCGTGCTTCCTGGTGGCGTTACAATCGATCTATCCCGTCGTAAACTCATCCGAACAGAAAAGCTAAAGCGGTTATCGACGTCACTCGGCCAATACGACGGTTCGGTCGTTCCGTCCGCTCAGCAGTTGCTGGAACATTTCAATGTTCAGATTGCCCTGGGCGTCGATCAGCAGTTGTGGATTGGGAGTTCGTTCAGCATGAAGCGACTGCCATTTCGACATTACATCAGAGAAAGCTCGCGCCCGTTCGGCGTCATTGGCCATTGGGTTCACTTTGGTGTCCTTGAACTTTGAAAGCGTCTTCAACGATCGTTGCGAGACGAAACGCACGGCGTGGTATGGATCATTGAGAAGTTGAGCCAGGATGGGAGCAATCCAATCCGTTCGTGAAACGGTTTGAGCCGGTTGCCAGCCCAAGGTCCACGCAGCCAACGCTCGTTGTCCAGCGTCACCAGTTAGTGCTGCGAGCAGGATTGCCGAGTACTCGTTTTGCTCGTCTGTCAATTCGGGACTCTCCATCCCGTACCATTGCTCTAGTGAGTCC
Organism: uncultured Pirellulaceae bacterium; assembly: GCA_964418725.1. Lineage (GTDB taxonomy): Bacteria > Planctomycetota > Planctomycetia > Pirellulales > Pirellulaceae > CAYNJG01. Next base: position 23,168 of record CAYQMZ010000001.1, on the reverse strand, counting down.
GCTGTCCAGGCCAACGTTTTGTCGACGTGACAAAGGTTGCAAGCATTCGGGCGACCGACTTCCGTAGTTTCAGCAACGCGCGGAGAACTGATCGTGTGAGATCGTATTGCCTTTAGCAAACCGTAAGTGGTGTGCGGCATGTGGCAGTTGTAGCACTGGCTGCCAGCGGAATTCGCGGAGTGGTGGGTATGGGAAACCAACTGTGCTTCGGAACGATAAGTCTCGTGGCATTGAAGGCACGCTTCATTTGACTCCGCTTGATGTGCTAGTTGATCGTTGGCCCATGCGTTCGGGTCTGTATGGGCAGCATCGAAATCGGGATGCATGTCGTGGCAGCTTAGGCAGGTCATCGTACCCTTTTGAAAGCACGGCGAGCTGATCAAGCCGTTGTATTCGCGGCCCGATACACGGACCATGCCGTCATCCCAAAATCGGTCTCCCATGAACTCCGGGTCCGCCTCTAGGTACTTTGCCACGTGAGGGTTGATCGGTTGGTCGCTGCCAAAAATGTGCCTCGAATCTGACAGCACCGCTCCCGGCCGAAACGTAAGCCCACCATCCATGGCGTTTGTCGCTTCGGCTTCATTCTTCGCCAACCAGACTCCGTGGCATTGTCCGCAAACTTCAGCGGAGCGTTCATGGGGTAACTTCGCCGGTTGAACGATATCGAGCGTGGGGTCTACCGATTCCTGATTATCAGCGGTTGTCTGTGAGTGGGTGTTGGCATGGTACGTACCCGGTCCATGGCAGGCTTCGCACGCAATTCCAAACTCCGCAACGTGTGTGTCTACCGTTGGTTGTCCTGCCAGATTGATTCGCGGTCGCCCCTGTGTTGCATGACATTTGATGCAGGTTTGATTCCATCGTCCTTCTGCTTGTCCTAGCTTCGTTTGAGTTGGTCGCAAAAAGATGGAGTGGATGGGATCCCAGCTTTTGAATTCGCGAAGCCATACGACGGCCAACTGTCCAAGCCGTCGATCTTTGCCGGTGGCATACCAATAGACTTGCATATGATGCGAGCCGGTAGACATGACGACCGGGCGCTCAATCCAACTTGCATTGGACGGAGGCAATTCGGGGTCCTGCATCGATACCCAGAACTGATCGTCGCGTTTCGAAAGCTCGATCTGATGACCATAGGCCGCAGTGTGTACGTCATCGAAGTTGCCCACTACCGAGTCGGGAGTGACGACCTGGGTCATGGTTCGGTGGTATGACGCATGCCAGCTGTCGAACTGAGACTGATGACATGTTTCGCACCGCGCCGATGAGGCGTACGGATCTTCTTGGCTGGTCACTTCGATAGGCCGAAAGTCCTCGAACGAGTCCAGCGTCGGACGCGGTACGAGACGCCCAATAAGCATTGCGGCGAATGCAGAAATGGCGGCCGCTAGAAGCAGTTTCTGGCGATGTTTACGGCCGAACGCTGTAACGACTGATACCGCGACCAATCCGCATGCAAGTGCAGCAACAACTAACGCAAACTTCCACATTCAACGACACTCCGCTACTCCGCGAGTACGGATTGTAGTTTAGTGAGTGTGTCGATGCAGCTTATGTGGCTTTGATCCCCGTTCAAACAGTGCACGCAATGGCTGAATTCCGCCGGATTCAGACAATTGATTGTGTAGTTATGACTCCATGAGATGTGGATCAGCACCCTTCATGAGTTCGATCAAATCCACTAAACGAGTAGAGGACTCTTCCAGGTGTTGGAGAGCACGCTGTTGGGCAGGCGTTAGTAGTTCTAAAGGAAGTGAACTGAGGACTTGTACGCCAATTGAAATCGACAGCGTCTCGTTGGCTGCTTTGTGAGCAATATCAGCGTAGTCATCGGAGGAGTTTATGTTCGACATCAGAATGTGCTTATGCCAGAGGTTGTGCGTCTTGTTAGCTGTCGTCCGAGAAATCCCAATCAGTGGTTGAGACCGTCGTTGCCACTTTGGGCGTTATCGTCATCCAGTCGGTCATCAGTTTCGGATTTCTCCTCAGCACTCTGAGTATCTTCAGGGCGATCCAAGAACTTCATGCGGGGCGGACCCATCTCTGCTTGTGAGATATACCACTGCGTCGCAAATCGAGTGAGTTCTGCGCTAGAACCGATTCCAAGCTTGGCGCGGATTCGATCGCGGATTGCGTTGATCGTCTTTCGGCTTCGTGATAGCGAGTTGGCAATTTGTTCGACGGAATTTCCTTCCGATATCAAGCGAAAAACGGTGAGCTCTCTTTCGCTCAGCATTTGCAACATTTGCAGTTCTGCTTCTTCGGAGTGCTTACCGCCTACAGCTTGACCCCACCCCGATGGATAGTCGCATCCAGCCAAAAGCGCTGTGACGGCATCCAACAAGTCGGACTGAACGGCGCGCTTACCAAGAAAACCATGTGCGCCAGATTGGCGTGCGCGCGTTTGGTGGAACGTATCGGTATGCACTGACAGTACTAACCAACGTGTCGACTTGCGTTGTGTCTTTTGATGCTTGATTAGCTCCAGTCCGCTGCCATCCGGAAGCGAGATGTCAACAATCGCCAAGTCTATTTCATGATTTCGAAATGCGACGTTCGCCTCTTGTTGAGACATCGCTTCTAAGACTCGGAACGATGCGTGCGGCTGAAGAAACTGAGACACACCAAGTCGGAACATTGGGTGATCATCGACGACGAGTATCGTTGCCTGCTGGGCTGTCATATCACTCACTCGTTCAGCTGAAGTTGCGGTCGGCATCGAATTCTTGCCCCTACCAGTAGGAGAAACACTTAACTTTGCAATTACTTTCTTCTCGAACACTTTAACACTAATGGAAAATGGCAGCACCCCCGAAACCTTTAACGTGTAAACAATCTACTCCGGCTGCATAGGACAAATGCTTACATATCGATGTCCGGTGACGCTCTCCATTTCCATCTGACCGCGGGAGGTATCCCATGGATGGAAATGCGATTTGCTTTCTCCTGGGACAGAACAGAAAGCGACTAGTGTTCGTCGAACAGGTTGTCGCAGTTCGTGGCGGCAAGTGCAAACAAATTTCTCTATTCGACGAGGCACTGGCGCAGCGCATGTTGTGTGCTCGTAGCGGTTGCATCGTGGTCGATGATGCTTCCTTTCGTTCGGCAAGTACCGGCGAATGTCAGAGTGTGCGAGGCGAGGTGGCGCAGTTTCTCTTGGCGTACCATCTGTGGTTGCCCGTTGTTATTCTGCGGGATATAGAGAGGCAGAATCAAATGGATCACGGTGGCGGAGGCGCGTATGCCACGATTCATTCAGCCATCGATGCCGCAGAGTTGGGGAGTTTATTGGAGCGTGCGGTGGATCGAGACACGCATGGACGCTATGCCCCGGCTACTCTGCGCCGAGCGATGCAAAGCCTTACGCGGCGAGAGCATGAGACGATCCGGCTATTCCTTGATGGCCACAACACAAAGGTCGTCGCGAAGGCGCTGGATATCACTCATCAGACTGTAGACAAACACCGAGGCAGAGCGTTGCGCAAGATTGGCGTTCGCACGGTGGTTGAATTGCAGAATGAATTTCAGAAGACGATGCTGTCGAGCTTCGGCGTGGATTTGGATGATCCGTTGATGTCACGCATGGACGTTGGCTTGCCAGGTCTGTCGGTTCCGCCTCCACACTTTTCTCGCCCAGCGATCTCGGCCGTCGACTAGGTTGCGGTGGACATCAAGAGATCTGTGTTGCGGTCGACGCCAGCAGTGGGTGAAGGTTGCCAAGTGTGACGACGCGTGTCATTTCTGCCGTGCTGTTGACGGCAAGTCGTTGATAAGCCTGGCGACGCTGCTTTTCAACTGTCTTTACGGACAGTCCGAGAATGCTCGCGATTCTCTTGTTCGGTAATCCGTCCGCCGCGAGTTGAACGATGCGTCGTTCTCGCTCGGTCAGCGACGCTAGACGTACGCAGTGCGTACCCGATTCGGCGAATGCTCGATAAGACTCTGCAGACATCAATGCCACATCGATCGTGACCTTCAACTCTTCAGAATCAACAGGTCGTTCCAGCACGCTGACCGCTCCCCGTCGGACGACCGAAACAGCGAATGACGTGTTCGCACGATCGATGACAAATACAAACGGTACGCTGATCCGATCAGCCAGTGCTTTCTGTTGCACCATCGAGCCTTCGTCGAAGTCTGTCTTCAGGTCTAGCACTGCACAAGCTTGCTTGGGTTGCTGTGCCAACACACCCAAGAATCCACGAGTGGTGTCGTAGGTTTCCACCGCGAAGCCAAGTTCGAATATCTGCTCGGCGATTCGAGATTCGTGGTCTCTTAGAACGTAGATGGTTGGTGTGAGCATGCTTACCGGCCTCGATGACTTTCAGACCTCCATAGACGGGAGGTCTTTCCTTCTTCATCGTCCGCAAGCAGCTAGCTTTGGCACCCATGGCGGAGGGTTTGAATGCGTATTTTGCGTATTGAATAACGCGACTAGATTCCAGTGCCATTCTGGGCTATCGGAATCGAGAAACTGTGATGATTCTCCGCCCGGCATTTAGCGTATTATTAATGCCGATAGCGCGTTTGGATCATTGAGATAATTCATCTAATTCGTAGCAATACCGAGACTACGTCTATATGCCGCCTTTTGTGCATCCACGCCCAGCTCTGAAGAGATCGATTTCCACGATTCCGATGTCTGTTGTAGAACTTTCTGTGGAGGCTGCCCCGAAGCAATCTCCCGAACCGCCTCATCAAGTGCACGCATGTAGCGATGCTGACCTGGCAGCCTTGGAAACTGTATTGCTGTCGATCGATTGAGGGCTTCCTTGGTCAACCGTACGTACTCGCGGGCCACGTCATCCGAAAGTGCTGGGTGACACCACACGCGAGAAGATGACTCGTGAGAGAGGCGAAAAGGCGCGGTGTGAGAGCTGCGAGAACTGAGCTGCACACTCTGCTCGGGATCCGTCGCCCAAGCAAGAAAAATGTTCGCCAATTCTCCGTTTTTTGCGCTCCTAGCTACGGAGCCAACACGACCATCAAGTCCGTTTAGGGTAACTCGAAGCACTTCCTCGTCGTCAAACCTTTGGGGGAGTGACTCAGAATCAACGTAGTGCTCTCGGCTGCCGGGTATGTGGCTGATGGCGACCGGTAGCTCGGAATTCAAGCCGTCACTTTGCAGTTGCGGGATTGGCCAAGTGATTGCCATCGCGGCCTTGCCCTGAAGAAAGGCTTCCAGAACCTGGGACGGACTTAGTTCTCTTGAGAGTTGATGTTGCGCCAGCACGCCATCCGTGGGGAGGCTCTTGGCCAATTCCGTGGCTGCGCGGACAAAAGGTGTCGACGCAATACGAGGCCGCATGCTTGTGTAGCTAAAGACGGTCGAGAACTTACTGTTGTCGAAGAGGTAGGACGTCGCACGAGCCAGCAGCATTCGCGCAGCCCAGCCTTCGCTCATTGGTTGCAGTAGTGGAACAACATCCTTCGGGCCGTTTTCCGAAAGGTCGTCGACGGTAGCCTGAAGTTCCGTCCAAGTCTCCGGGGCAGACTCTACCAAGTCAGTCCGCCGCAGCAGCATGAGCACCGGTGAACCGAACGACACCGCGTACGATTGTTGATCCCACTGCGTCTCTTGTCGTCGGACCTGATTGAAGATCTCTCGCTGATTGTATTTCGATTCGCCGAAAGTGTCCTTGAGCAGCGGTCGCAACAAGCGTTGGTTCGCCAACTGGCCAAGCAGCGGCGACGGGTAGATGACCACATCTGTGTCGAGTCGCTTTGTGCCTGATTCAAGCAATGCAATGAATTCGGCTGAGGACTGGTTGGCGACTTCGATTTCATAATCGCTAATCGAACGCCATTCTCGCTGCAGGATTTCTGCAAGTGCAGCATCGTCGACGACGTTGACGGTCAGCGCACCCACGACGGTCAACTCAGATTCCGTTGTGTCGTCGGCCACCTCGGGCGAGGCGTTGGGGTCGCAACCAATCGTGCCGCCGAGCAGGAGGCAAGTGATCAAGAATGCCAGGAGGTATTTCTTAAATCGCGTTAGATTCATAGGACTTCAATCGAGTTCAAATGGGTGCCGGACGAAGCCCCGTGATACATATCGACTCGGCGCGAGTTTGCTGTGGAGTGCGCGCAATAACAAGCCAAAAGCAATGACCGAGGAGGTTGGGGAACTAATGCGTGTTCAACTACGCCACCGCTTGGTCAAGCTGTTGTTGGACAGACACAAGACGCTTGTACTTGGCGTAAACCTGTGCATAGGCTTCGACGCGTTCGGGGTTGGGTTGCACGGCTTCGTCGTTGTCGGAATGGCTGGCCAAAAAGGTGCTCCATTCGACGGACGTACCATCAAGCGTTTGCCTGCGGTACTTGGCCATCAGTGCGGCTCCCCAAGCAGTACCTTCTTCAGCACTCGCCGGCATGGTGACCGGAGTTCCAAAGACGTCTGCGAGGATTTGAGCCAGTTCAGGGGTCTTAGTCAGACCACCCGTGAGTACCAAGCGTGTTCGAGGATAGCCTTGCTGGTCGAGGTCTTCGCTGCCGAGCTTCAGATTGAACATGGTCGAAAGCAACGCGGCTTTCACAACGTTTCCTGGCTTTGAATTGTTGGCATTGAGTCCGACGATCATTGCGGTGCCACCTCGACTAACACCAAGTCCAGGCTCGTCGTCCATGAACGGCAGCGCCAACAGCCCACCGCAGTCAGCGTCGGCCTCTAGCAGCAGCGGCATCATTGTTGCGAAGCCCGCGTCGTCGTTGGGAATCACTTGGCCAAACATTCCGACAACGGAGTTCATGTAAGTGGTTCCGTTGCGAAGGCAAACCATGTTGATTGGCTTGCCATCAGGAGCGCAGAAGTGATCGACGGCCTCGCTGACTCCCTCGAATTTCCGATCGCCTACGGAATTCGCACAGACCGATGTGCCAAAGCTACACGAGACAAAACCTGCTTCACCGATCAGTGAGCCAGTTAAAGCAGCCGGTTGATCGCCTTCCGCCGGAGCGACTGCAATTCCCGTTGGAAGTCCTAGCAAGGCAGCGCCCGGGTCGCTCAATTTGCCTCCATCTTGACCAGCGACCCGCACTGCAGGAAGTAAATATCGCAGCGGTTGAATTGCATCGTTTGCCACACATTGGTCGAAAGACTCCAGCAGCGCCGCGTCGTAGCCCAGCGTCTGTTGGTCGATCGGGAACATTCCCGCTGCGTCGCCGATGCCCAACAACCACTCGCCCGTTAGGCGATAGGCAATCCAACCTGCGGGCGTGGTGAGATGTCTGACTTGTTTGGCCTTTTCGAATTGGTTGCGTATCGTCCATAGCCATCGAGTGGCTGTTGCACGTTTGGGCATCTTGGTGCCGAAACGTTCCGTCAATTCATGGCCTTCCGCTTCGTTTCTTCCGTCGCACCATAGCCGCGCTGGGCCTAAGGCTTCTCCCGCATCATTGGCCATTACTTCGCCGTGCATTTGGCCGGAGATTCCGATAGCGACGACATCGATTTCGTCGGTTAGCTTCGACCGCAAGTCGGCCATTGCGGACTCGAGCGCCATGATCCAATCGTTCGGCTGCTGCTCGTAGCACTCATCGTCTAAGCCGGCAACCATCTCGTACGATCCCTCGCCCACTGCAAGGACTTGCAAAGAATCATCCGTAAAAATAACCGACAGCCCTTGCGTTCCGCAGTCGATACCCAGATATCCGCGAAGTGTCATTTGTTGTTGCCTACATTTAGGATTTGCGACTCAGCAGAGCCTTCGATTTGCGACCAAGGATCGACCACCTTGGCCGCTCGACGCTCGCTTGGTAAGTACGGAATTCTCAGGGCAATCCGCCTTCTATTCAAGGTGATGCATCGCACACGCAATCCAATCGAATAGTGGGTTCAAAGGGAGGTTTGCTAGTTCCGCCGGTCAATCTCGGCATCGCACCCCGCGTAGTGCTAACGCTGCGGAATGGGCTTAGGTATAACGAGTTGCGGAGGAAGCCATGAACCGATCTAGCCGAAGTCTTCGATTGCTTACGTTTGTACTCAGCTTGTCCCTTTTTAGTTCGCCGTGTTTTGCGGAACGAGCATCGAAAGAGCCAAAGACGAGACAATTCTCATTCCGCTATGCGGTCTCGCTGCAGAACCTTCAGGACGACGAAGTGGCCCGGGTGTGGATTCCGATCGCTCAATCGGATGCGAACCAAAAAGTTCGGCTAGTGAAGCAGAGCCCAGCCAATCAGTTGCGGTCAACACGTGAGAAGAAGTATGGCAATGGAATGCTCTTTGGGGAGTTCTCTGGATCTGAAACCGCGCAGATATCGGTGGAATACGAAATTCACCGCAAGGAAGTGAGAAGTTTTGATCGGGCGGAGACGCAAGCCAAGGTCGCCTCTT
>CAYQMZ010000001.1:13550-14730 GCA_964418725.1 uncultured Pirellulaceae bacterium | reverse complement strand
CTTTGTCGGACGATGCTGCGGCCGAAGACGCTACCGCGGCGGATATGTCGGTATACCTGCAGTCCAATCGGCAAGTACCCATCAGTGGCAAGCCGATCACGTTGCTTCCCACCTTTGGTTTGCAACAATCGACGACGGCCAGGGCTCGACGGATCTACGATCGGGTGGACGACTTGGTGAAGTATGACAAGTCAAAGCCTGGCTACGGGAATGGCGACGTTCTTTGGGTGTGCGACAGCAGGACCGGCAATTGCACCGACTTTCATAGCCTGTTCATTTCGATGGCGCGTTCACAATCAATCCCGGCAAAGTTTGAAATTGGCTTTCCTCTTCCTAGCGAACCGAACGGTAGCGTTGCTGGGTATCATTGCTGGGCGTCCTACCTGGACGGTAGTCGCTGGATTCCGGTCGACATCTCTGAGGCGGACAAACACCCGGAGATGAAAGAGTATTACTTCGGGAATCTTACTGCGGATCGAGTTAGTTTCAGCACCGGGCGCGACTTAGTGCTGGAGCCTCCGCAGCAGGGACCGCCACTCAACTACTTTGTGTATCCGTACGTTGAAGTGAATGGCGAACCGCTGGACAAGAGCCGCATCAAACTCGACTTCACTTACCGCGATTTGCCTAAGTCGGGTGGCTTGAAGCAATAGACTGTGTGATGCCGTTGTGACGCCCTGGAGTTATTTTGTTCCGTTCTCTTCACTTGCGTTGGGAATGCCAGGCTGGATGGAGGCGGTGGCCGCTAGGCCAGCTTCCATGTCGGTTCAGTCGCATCGTCCACATAAGATTCAAGTAACTCGTGTGGTGCGAATCGTGACTTGTACTCCATCGATTGGCATTCCTTGACCCAGTACCCCAGATAGTGGTGCTTCAGTCCTTGGTTCTGCAAATACTTCAGTTCGCACATCATAGAAAACGTGCCCGGCGACATCGGGCGCCAATCAGGGTCGTGGTAGAAGTAGATGCTTGAGGACACGTCGTCTAGCACGTCGATCAGGCTTACGCCAATGAGCTTTCCGTTTCGCCGAAAGCTCATTTGTCGGTCGAACGTCCAGTGGCCACCCAGAAACGATTCGCTGTAAGAATCACGGGTGATTTCGTTGAAAGGCCACCCACGTTGTTCGTGCATAGATTGGTGATAACGGTTGAAGAGAGCAATGTGCTCGTCATCCAAAAT
>CAYQMZ010000001.1:0-13540 GCA_964418725.1 uncultured Pirellulaceae bacterium | reverse complement strand
CGATATCGTGATTCCGTCGGACGGCTCGCCGTTGGCTCTTGCTGGCGCGAAACTGCTCGAGGGGCACCCGCAGGCTCCGGCACTTGGTACAGCTCGGGCACGCTGGGCGGAAGAAATAGATGCCTTGGCGACGCCAGCCCCGACTTAGAAGCTCGCGATACTTAGTGCTCGGCAAGGTAGGTATGACGCGATACGTCAGATTCTGTTGTTCGTTGGGTAGATACGAACAGGAATCTGAGGGCAGATCCATTTCCACGATGTAGAGGTCGTTGTCCAACGGCGAGGTGCTTTCGATTGAATGAGATCGATGTCGACACCATTCTTCGAAATCTGACAGGTTCTCGCAAGAATCGTCGTTGGGTGAAACGCGATCCGAGGTCAACTACCGTGGATCGCGGCAACCGCTCTGGCCAATGCAGATGCGTCTTCTCTGTTCCGGGAGAAGGAGAGATGGGGTCATAGTTCTCCGACACCCATATCAGCTCAAAGCGGTGCTCGCGACTCGGAGGGGTAGATTTGAAGGCTTGGCCATCGGGGTTCGATCGATTGCGGAATAGGGTGGGGGGAATCCGCGTTCTCTCGGGTGATGGCGCAAGACTTCAAGGAGGGACAATTGCATTCAACGAAAGTCGAAAACTTGCCCGTGCTCAAATCCAACGAGGCATACGTTGATTTCGAACCTCGACTTGCAATAGGGAACCAGAAGTACCGTTACTGGTAGCTCTAGTTAAGCATGCCGAACTTCTTCATCTTGTTGTAGAGCGTCACACGGCTGATACCGAGCTCTGCAGCCGTATCCTTGCGGTGGTGACGGTTGCGAGTCAAAGTCGACTCGATAATTTTCTGCTCGAGAAGATCAACGCGATCTGCAAGAGTCTTCGGCATTGGCTTTTCTTCCGTGCCTGTCTTCACGATGTTCTCAATTAGCTTGTCAACATCGTGAGCGGTTGGAGTGCCGTTGTGGCCGTTCATGCCAAGTGGCAGTACAGCGCCATGTGCGTGAATTTCTAGGTTCCGCTGAACCTCCGAAATCGACTGGCAAACGATGATATCGAATGCTTCGCCGAATCGGCGTCGAACATCTTCCAACTGAAGCGGGCTACCGCCTAGAACAAAGAGTTTCTGTTTCATAGTTACTTCACTCGCTACTGGCAAAATCATGGTGTAATTCGTCGATGCAATCAGCGGGTGCGGGCAAGCACCCGGGCCAAAGCGCCCAGAGAGAGTGTTTACGTTTCCTCTCTCCATGGGTTTCAGACTAGTTAGCAACCCAGTTGCAACAAGAAAACAATGATGTCTTTTGGGCTGTACCTCGCCGTCTGGTTCGAGGTGTTCGGGTTATGACGGATACACACCAATGCCAGTGCGTCAGACATTCGTTTTTATGAACAAATTTCGTAAAGCGTTCAAGAAATTTGCGTCCGTAACGAAGCGAAGCGAACGAATTGTTCAGTAGCTTGCTTTCCAGCCAGCACTAATAGCGAACGACCAACAATTGCCTTGACCAAACTCGAACGAGCTCTGTGGGGACGGCGATGGCCAATATTCGAGACCTTCGACGTTCGAACATCGAATGGTCTTCGAACAATTCCAATGCGTTTCGGAGCACTCGGGATTGGAGCACTCCGTTGCCAACAAACGCCCCCGAGACTTCCACAAGCCCTAGAGGCGGTCCAGGCGGCGCAACCGTTAGTGGTCGGTCCGTTTTGGACGATGTCGGATCAGTAGTGCGGCAAGCAATCCGGCCATTAATGAGGTCAGCCCGTTTGGCTCAGGCACTGATTGAATTGGGAGACTTAATGAACCAAACGTAATGTCAGAACTAACGACGGGTTCATTAAGTCCGAACAGAAGAACGTCGTGCGTGGGAGAGTCATTGGCGAAACTACCAACGAAGGCTGCCGTACCTAGGCTCACAGCTTCCATCTCGACCCGCGTGACCATCAGTTCTCCCGGGCCGACGGGCACCGCACCGCCTCGACCCTGGCCGTCGCCTGACGAAAAGCCGCCGATGTTGTCGAGCATTCCATCAAGCAGTTCACCTTTCTTTCCATTTGAAAAGTAGGTTCCGTACTCGATGGGACCAACCGTGGATACAAGATCCTCGTCAAACGCTACATCTAAATAGGCTGCAAATACGCCGGCGATCGGCTCGTCACTCACGTCCTCTACGAACGTACTTAAATAGAAGCGATCTCCAACGTTGATGGACTCGAGGGATTTGCCATCAACATCGGTTGCGTCTAACCGAAACCGTACCGACTCAGCCGAGGCGGCAGTGAGGAGGAAAGAGCTCACAATGAAACAAGACAGAAAACTGAACGCTGTATGCGAACGGACACCAGACATTTTGTAATTCCTTGAAGTGACAGGTCGATGGACGCTTCCCGCGGAAGCCTGCAAACGAACGTGTGTTTTGTCACTAGCAGGGAATTCTCAAATCAAAAAATGGTCAGAAGTTCGTGGGCTGGAATCGGCCACGCGCAGCCGAGCACACGTCCACGTTGCCGGTAAGGCTAATCGGGTGTGAAGAGGATTGCCAAAGACTGCATCAGAATTGCTGAGGCAGTTTTTCTAGACGCGATATTGCTAGACGCGACTCGCCTTGGTTCAGGACCAGTTCTCGCCGTCGCTGGGCGGGGTGCCGCCTTGCCAGCTCTCCAGGGCACTCAGCATTTCGTCGCGTTCTTCACGGGTGCCAAAGACAGACTCGTCCGCCTCCAAGCGGATTTCATAACGCCCTTCAACCTCGCACTGCTCGCTGCCACAGAAGTGAGGTACGTCAGCGATCCATAGGACTCGATAAAGTGGAATGTGCTTGTCGTCAACGATTGAAAAAATTCCGCGCATGAAAGCCCTCGGCGACTTGTAGCGTTCGCGGCCAGAGTCTTCACACTGGCTCGCACGATATCCGGTGGCGAATTGTTACCGTCGCCAGGATACAAGCCACAATTCTATGCGGATGTACGAAGTTTCGGGATACGCCTTCTGTCGAAGACTTTCGCCGAGTTGCGTTAGCGGAAAAACGCTAGAAAACGTTAGTCGAGGCCATCGAGAAAGTTTGCGGCGTTTTCTAGGTGACGCTGACGCTTGGAGTCGTCCATCTTTTTCGCCATGCTGCACATCATGGCCCACCTTGGATTTCGCGAGAGCGTTTCGCGATGGTTCCAGATCCACCGCCAATAGAGGCCGTCCCACACGTCGCACCATGGTCCCGATTTGTAGTGGCTCATTTTGCGAACGTACGACGAGCCCGAGAAGTAGGGTTTCGTCGTGATCTGGCCGCCATCGGCATTTTGGCTCATGGCATAGACGTTGGGCACCATGACCCAATCGTAGCTATCGATGAAGAGTTCCATGAACCAAAGGTAAATGTCGTCGGGGTCAATTTCGCACAAGAACATGAAGCCTCCCAGCACCATCAGTCGCTCGATGTGATGACAGTAGCCAGTCTTCAGGATTCGCTTGATGGTATCGTCGATTGGGTCGATGCCCGTCGTTCCGTCGTAGAACGACTTGGGCATGGCGCGATGGTGTTGCCAGTGATTCGTCGTTCGCATCGAAACTCCCAAGTCTCGATACGTCGCTCGCATGAACTCGCGCCAACCAATCACTTGCCGGATGAAGCCCTCGAAGCTGTTAAGGGGGACCTCGTGCTCTTCAGCAAAATCCAGCGTCGCCTTTAGCACGTCGCGTGGCGTCAGCAGTCCAGTGTTCAAACTTGGCGTGAGGACGCTGTGCCAAAGCCATGACTCTCCTTGCAATATCGCGTCTTCATAATCGCCGAACTGAACGAAGCGGTGTTCAAGAAAGTGCTTCAGCCAGCGCTTTGCCGATCGATGCGACGTTGGATACGGGAACGTTTCGACTGTTCCAGGGTTCGACTCGAAACGCCGTTCAACATACTGCGTGGCTTCGGCGTCCACGTTGTCGCGTTTGACTTTCAGTAGAGGTGGAATCGTCTCGATCAGTTTTTTTGGGACCTTCTTCCGGTTGTCCTCGTCAAAGCTCCAGCGTCCACCCACTGGTTCATCACCATCCATGAGAATCTGAAGCCGTCGGCGTTGGGCTTTGTAGTAGTCCGCCATAAACCACCGTTTCTTCCCGGCACGGTAGGCAACGTTTTCCTCGTCAGAATTAAGGAACATAGGCGTCGGTAGAAATTCGATTTCCGCGTCCAATTCCCGTGCGAACCTTTCGAGACGCCGTTCAAGCACGTCGTCAACGGGGTCGGCGACGACGAACTTTTTGGCGGACAATGGATCGCTGTCTAGCGCGGTGCGCAAATGGCGTAGCAGCGAGTTCGGATCGGCATCGTACTCAAGGTACGTGGTTGCCAATCCCTTCTTGGTCAACAGTTGCTGATACCGCTTCATCGTGGCTCGGTGAAGGGTCAGCTTTTGCTTGTGGAATCTTGCTGGATAACGATAGTCGCCGAAGAACAGCGAATCTTCAATCAACACAGCGGAGGTGGGCTTGCGACGAACCGCTGGGTGGCTGGCAAAGAGCTGGTGTGGAAAGACAAGCAGTATCAATGGTTACACCCAAAAGGAATCACGTGGCGGCACAGGAGATGATATCCTGGTCACTCCATTCGTCGAACAATGTCCTCGCAATCCCGATCGAGCCTGCAATATGCCAACCAGAATCAAGTACGCCCAGATCGGCACGAACCACGGTCACGCCAGCAAGATCCGAACATACCAGCAGTCCGATGATTACGAAGTCGTTGGGATTTGCGAGCCAAACAAGTCGCTGCTGGAAAAAGCACAGTCGGACCGGACGTATCGCGATGTGCCGTTTCTGACGGAAGACCAGCTACTTAACATCAAGGGACTGCAGGTCGTTGGAGTGGAAACCAAGCCAGACGACTCGTTGCGTGTCGCTCAAAAGGCAATTGATGCTGGTCTGCATGTGCATATCGACAAACCCGCCGGGACGTCATTGCCCGCATTCCGAAAACTGCTCGACGACGCTTCAATGAAACACCTAGCGGTGCAGTTGGGCTACATGTACCGATACAACCCAGCGATCATTTTGCTGCGAGATCTTCTGAAGAAGGGGTGGCTTGGCGATGTGTTCGAAATTCACTGCGTAATGAGCAAGCTGGGGGCTCAGCCCATGCGTGACGAATTCGCGATGTTCGAGGGTGGCACGATGTTCGAACTTGGTTGCCACATTATTGACCTAGTACATGGAGTATTGCGAGCTCCGGAGCGTGTGCATGCCTATCCAAGGCATTCTGGGCCATTCAATGATGAGCTGCTGGACAATATGCTCGCCGTGTTCGAGTATCCGAAAGCTACCGCAACAGTTCGAACCAGTTTGACGGAGGTCGACGGGTTCGCGCGTCGTCACTTTGCAGTCGTGGGAACCAAAGGCACGATGCACATTCAACCGTTGGACAACCCCAAGGCATCGCTCACGCTATCGCAGCCGCGAGGTAAATACGAAAAGGGCTATCAGGAAGTCGAATTCCCGCGGTATTCACGCTACATCGCGGACGCTGCTGACCTAGCGAAAGTTGTGCGGCACGAAAAAGACCCAGACTTTGGCTACGACTTCGACTATGAAGTTCAGCGTTCCGTTTTGCTCGCCAGTGCGATGCCTATTACCTAATCGCTCGCTTCCGTCCTGGGTGTCCCTGCAGTAACGCCCTGTCACATTAATTCAGATCGATTTCACTTCGCAGCAGGAAATGGATGTCGCTTGTCATCGTCATAACCACCGTGAACGATAAGAACGCGGCGGAGACCATCGCGCGGAAAGCTGTTGAATCTCGGTTGGCCGCCTGCGTACAGATTGTCGGGCCGATTACCAGCGTTTATCGATGGCAAGGCAATGTCGAGTCTGAGTCGGAGTTCCGATGCGAGATGAAAACGCTTGCGGATCGAGTCAGTCGGCTAGAGGAGTTGATCTGCTCACTACATCCCTACGACGTGCCCGAGATTCTGACGGTTCCAGTGACCTATGCTTCTGCCGACTACGAACAGTGGGCCCGGGAACAAGTGGAATAGCGAGACTGAAATGCATCAACAAGAAGAGCTAAGCGGACAGGTGGTCCAAGTGCTGCTAGGACTACCTGAAGTACATTCGCACCCAGACGGCGAATGGACCACAGCATTTTATAAGCAAGCAACAAACAATCCTGTCGAGGTGCACGAGACTGGAATTGTTGGAGATGGTGTGGCAGATCGCGAGCATCATGGCGGCCCCGACAAAGCAGTTCTCGCTTACGCAGAAGGCAACTATCCGACATGGGAACAGGAGCTTGGGCAGCCGTTTGCACTGGGTGGCTTCGGGGAAAACTTGACCATTCAAGGAATCGACGAAACGTCCGTATGCATCGGCGATCACTGGCGCGTCGGCACTGTATTGTTTGAAGTGTCGCAACCTCGGCAGCCGTGTTGGAAGCTGGGAAGGCGCTGGGACAATCCTCAATTGCCAAAATTGGTCATTAAGAACGGCCGAAGCGGTTGGTATTTACGCGTCCTAGAAAATGGCACTTTGCGCAAGGGGGATCGTGCAGTGCGGGAACTCCGGCAGCATCACGAATGGACGATCCAGCGGGCTAACCGAGTCTTCTACGGCAAAGATCCTGACGAGCGACGTCGGTTGGGAAATGTCAAAGCCTTGGCCGAAGCATGGACATCCCGGCTGCTATAGGTTCAACGCGACAGTTTGACTTGGGACGCGATAGGTAGTCGCCGTCGCGAATTCTTCTGGCAGCGGTGTGCTAGCGGTGACAAAGTCGTGTGGCGGCTATCTGAATCTTTTGGTAAACCACGCCTCACCGCAACTTTCATATTAAAGTTTGCTTGCCAACCCGCAACTCAAACAATGCTTCTCGGGGTACTCAAGGATGAGAACTCGTTCATGCCTCCGCGTCTTCGTAGCACTTTCGTTGGCCGCGTTCTTCACCGGACTTGCTAATGGGCAGACGCCGGACGCTGAAAATGTCGCGACGCTAACTCAGAAGGCTCACCGCATTGCCAGCAGCGCAAAGACTCTCGAAGAGTACACGGAAGCTCTGAAGGTTTGTGGCCAGGCAATGAAGGCCGGCCCCACAGAAAAACAGAAAGAGTACATCAATCAGTTAGCTGGTTGGGCGTACAACAAACGTGGCGAGACCTTGGTCAAACTCGCAGAAAGCACTGCAGCCACGGACGCGAAAAGCGCCGCTGAATACGAGCAGGTCGCCGTTAAGGACTTTGGTCTGGCGGCTCAGTTTGCTCCTAGCGATTGGAAGCCACGCTTCAACCGTGCCGTCAGTGTTGCGATGCTCGGCGACTATAAGTTGGCTTTGAACGATCTGGATTTTGTGATTCGTAGTCAGCCAAACCACAAGAACGCGTTGTTCAATCGAGCTGAAATCTTGCTGCAGCAGGGTCGCTACGAACACGCCATTGCCGACTACACCGAAGTCCTGAAGCTGAACCCGAACGACAGCGCCGCCTATGCCGGTCGCGGTATCGCACTATCGGCACTTGGTGATACCCAAAATGCATTGGGTGATTTGAATCACGTCGTTCGTTTGCAACCAGAAAACGCACAAGCTTACGTCGATCGTGCTGATCTGTATGCCGCTCTTGGCAACTGGGAACGTGCGGCTGGCGACTACCGCGTCGCGATTAGATTAGACGACACGATGGGTCGGGCCTATCAAAATGTTGCTTGGATGATGGCAACCTGTCCAGAGAAGCGATTCAGGAATCCAAATCTGGCGGTCCGAGCAGCCGAGCGAGCGATCAAACTGGACGGCGAGACTTATCTGAGTTTGGATACGTTGGCCGCGGCACTTGCCAGTGTCGGGAAATTCAATGAAGCCCAACAAGCTCAGCAGCGAGCAATCGCGGCTGCTCCCGAGGGCGACCGATCTGATCTAATGCAACGAATGGCTTTGTATCAGCAAAGCCGCCCCTTCATCGAACGACCGGTCACGGGTAACGTTCAATTGGCGACCGCCGAAGAAGAAGTCATGCAAACGAAGTAGTTCGCTAGACTGAACAAGACTTTGAAGAACAACACGGATAGCGAGAGTGTACGCACTCTCGCTATTTGTTTGCGCTCACAATGGCTTCCAAGCCTTCGCGGTAGGTTGGGAACAGAAAACTTGGTTGCAGTTGCTCGACGAGCCGCCGATTGCTGATCCGCTTACTTCCACGAGCCCGCTCGGCACGCGAAGACCCCGGAACTGGTGGTTCAAAGATCGGGGGGGCGGTTCCCAGCAGGTTCGCCAAGTGCGAGTAGAAGTCTCGGCGGATCACGGGATGCCCGTCAGAGACACACAGAAGGCTGGGAGGCTCAAGCTGCTCGCAGCCTTGAATCGTCCGCACGATATCGTCGACGTGGACCAAATTCAGGTACGCATCAGCGGCGACCGAAAGAGGCTCGCCACGTTTCAGCATGGCAGCTTGCGGTAAACGATCTGGACCATAAATTCCGGCCAAACGCAGGACGATCGATTGTTGCCCATGCATCTCGTGCTGCTGGAGCAATTGTTCTGCCGCCAAGCAGGCCTTACCGCCATCGCGATTCGGTTGGCAATCGGAATCCTCGTCGACCCAGTTTCCATCGCCTTGTCCGTATACGCCGGTTGAGGACAGGTAGATAAAACGCTGGCATGGCGGGCAGCCCCTTAAGACTCGACGAAGTCCGCCGACATAGACTTCTTCTATGGTTTGCCCCGTCTCTTTTGCTGTTCGCCGGTCGAACCCAACTGCGAACACAACCGTGTCTACCGCTGGCAGTGAAGTGTCATCTCCTTCATGGGGCGCAGTTGCAAGGTCCTGGGTAATGTCCCAAACAATCGGTTGGTAACCATCGTTGGCAAACTCGGCAGCACGCTGTTCGCTTCGCGTCGTGACAAATACCGTTTCGCCGGTAGCTTGCCACGCCCGTGCAAGTCGTTGGCCTACATAGCCACAGCCAATAATCAACTTCGACACTTAGTAATTCTCCGAATCAGATTTGCCGTTCGACGAGTCGCAAAGAGGCACTGACTTCAAATGTGCAGCAGTGCTTGGCACCGCTTGGAAGTGTTCGTGGCCCTGATGCGATCACGAGTCTTCTTGTGCTCGTATGGAATCGGCGTTGGCGAGACCAAGCCTTCGATTGCGCGTGAAGCGTTTTGTTTTCTTCACGTTCATCCCGAATTGGCGATTATAGCGTGTTAGGAAGCGTGCTCTGAGGATCCGCAAAATCGTTCCAATACGTGCGGTGCAGGGCAAAGTTACTTTGCAGGTGTGAGCGTTCGGACGGTTTGAGCGAATTCTTGGGTGCCTTTTGATAGGATGGAGGCTTCGCAAAAACCAAGGAACGAACAGCAATGTGCGTAAACTTATCAGCCGTTGATCGGAACCGTCCGATACACTCTCGCTCGCAAAGCTCGTTTCGGCTGATCTGTTTCCAACTGCTCGTTTGCCTTACGTGGATCACTGCATTTAGTGTGGCAACTGCCGACGATGTGGGGACGCAGACGCGAGCGGCGTCGATTCGCGTTCAAGACCATGGGGATCTTGAGGTCCTTCAGACTCGTGTTCAAGCAGCCGTCAAGAAAGCGTTGTCTGCGACGATTTCGGTTCGAGTTCAACGCAGCGGTTCCGGTTTCGCATTCGGTAGCGGAGTTATCATCAGCGAAGACGGTTACGTGCTGACGGCTGCTCACGTATCTGGGCAACCTAATCAGGCTGTTCGCTTCTATCTTGCGGACGGGACGGAAGCCAGCGGCGTGACGTTGGGACTGCACAAAGATCTCGATATGGGATTGATGAAGATCACGGATACGGATCGCAAGTGGCCACATCTGAAACGCGCCCGTTCCTCACTTTTGCAGCACGGTGACTGGGTGATCGCGACTGGGCATCCTGGTGTGTTCGAGCAAAAAGCCGATCCACTGGTCCGATTGGGGCGGATACTCAAAATCACAGACAAAGTCCTGCTGACGGACTGCCCATTGGTTGGTGGCGACTCGGGCGGACCGCTAGTGGATTTGAACGGCAACGTAATTGCCATCCACAGTCGAATTGGTGCAGACTTGACCACGAACCTGCACGTGCCGATCGATCGATTCGCCGAAAACTGGGACCGACTAGTTTCACGAGACGTGTGGGGGCATCTCGTCACGACTCGCCCTTGGATCGGCGTCGAACACAACACGGCATTCAGTGAGGCCTATGTGCAACGTGTGCGACCTGATAGTCCCGCCTACCGGGCAGGTCTAAAGGCCGGCGATAAGATTATTCGATTTGGCCGAGATGAAATCGAGAGTTTTACTTCGCTAAAGAAACTGGTGGCCAAGAAGGATCCGGGCGATCGCGTCACTATTGAGTTTGATCGCAACGGTACGTTGATCGAGACAACGATGGCGATCGAGGGCAAGCAGTCGACTGAAGACTCGCCGACACGCGACGATGCTGAGCTTTTGCGTGACTGGTTGGAGCAAATTGACCGTCATCGCAGTCGAGGTCGAATCGCCATTGGGATCGGCAAGAACGCTGATCAGGTGAAAGAATCATTTCACGATGTTTTGAACGCGGCCAGTGAATCGACAGTGGAAGTGTTGAAGTCTGGCAACGTCGTTGCGCTCGGTACGGTCGTTGATCGACGATTCATTCTTACGAAGGCTAGTGAGGTTGACGGCCCGCATTTGAAGTGCCGCATGCGTACTTCAAGGTCTTTCTCTGTAAAGAAAGTAAGTGAGCTTCGTTCGCACGATCTCGCGTTGCTAGAAGCCAATCGTGATCTTCCGGATGTGCGGTTGAGGGCCACCG
This sequence comes from uncultured Pirellulaceae bacterium, assembly GCA_964418725.1. Lineage (GTDB taxonomy): Bacteria > Planctomycetota > Planctomycetia > Pirellulales > Pirellulaceae > CAYNJG01. The sequence goes on along the minus strand of CAYQMZ010000001.1, from coordinate 2,768 downwards.
CCGTGCCGAAGCCTGGTTCGTTGCTGGCTACTTCAGGGTTGAATGTCTGGCCTCTGGCAATCGGCGTTGCCAGTAGCGATCCCGTATCGATTCCAAGCGAAGGTAAGCTTGGCATTCGGATGGAAAACGACATTCCAATTGTCGCGAAACTGATTCCCGGCAGCGGTGCCGAGTCGGCCGGCATGCGACGTGGTGATCTGATTTCGCACGTCAACGACCAGCCCATAAAGTTTTCCAGTCAGTTAATCGACGAAGTAAAGTCTCGACTGCCTGGTGACGTGATTCGTTTGACGGCGAAACGCGGAAGTCAGTTGCTCGAGTTTTCTGTTGCTCTAGCGAGGCATTCAGATCTAGACGAAGCGTTGGCCGAGTTCCGTGATTTCATCGGCGGTGAACGCAGCGACCGACGAACAGGTTTTGGTCGCATTTTGCAACACGATTCCGCCATCAGTCATCGACATTGTGGCGGACCGGTTGTCGATATTCAGGGTCGGTTCGTGGGCATCAATATCGCCCGTGCTGCACGGACGTCGAGCTATCTACTGCCGGCTGACGAAGTTAAGGTTGCCTTGAAACAATTGAAAAGCCAGTTGCGAAGCACGGATAACTTGACAACGATAACCGTGAACAAGAAGTAGGCTTTCAGCGATTCGTGAATCACCTGTTTGCCGCCGACTTGTTTCGCTGGTTTCATAACCCCATCCGCGCAGTCCAACTATGAGCGCCCCGGTTTCTTTGCCAACGGAAGGCAAACTAGCAGGTATCGACTACGGTACGGTTCGTATTGGTGTCGCGATCTGTGACCCAGGTCAGAGCTTTTCGAGTCCCTACGAAAACTACGATCGCCGATCAGAGCAACTCGATGCCCAGTACTTCATGGCACTGGTCGATGAAGAATCGCTCGTTGGCTTGGTGATTGGTCTTCCGTTGCACTTGAGTGGCGACGAAAGCGAAAAGTCGATTGAGGCACGAGCGTTCGGCGCGTGGCTTGGGGAAATCACCGGACTACCGGTCGTGTTTCATGACGAGCGATTCACTTCGTCAGCAGCGGAAGAAACGCTACTCGCCGCGAATCTTACCAAGAAACGTCGCAAAGCACGGCTTGATATGCTCGCCGCACAACTGATTTTGCGAGGCTACTTGGAATCTCGTCCGCTCTCAGACGATCAGGCAAGTTCAGAAGAAGCCTTGAACGGGGAAGGCTCGAGTTCGGATGACTCTGAATCGAACTGAGACGGCCAACTAGAGGTAGTCTCGCATGCCCTCGGTTTCGAGTTGCTTGACAATCTTTCGGACTGCCTCTTCATTATCGCGGTGAGCGACGAGCGTTGCATTCGACGTGTGTACAACGATCAGGTTCTCAACGCCAACCGTCGCGATTAGGTGATCGCCTTCCGCTCGGATGATGGAATTGCTGGTGTCCACGGTCACGGCGTTTCCTACCAACGTGTTGCCGTCATCATTTCGGGGGTGTAATCGTTCCAGCGAAGTCCAGCTTCCGACGTCGTCCCAGCCAAACGGTGCTTCGATGACGGCGACTTCCGCAGCCCGCTCCATAACGGCGTAGTCGATCGATGTTCCTTCGATCTTTTCAAACTCCGATTGAAAGACGTCATAGAATCTTGGAGTACCAATTGCGTCGCGAATGGTCGCAATGTGACCGAACATTGCCGGTTCGTATTTCTCAAGCAGATCCAGGATCGTCTGCGCCTTCCATACGAAAATGCCTGAGTTCCAATAAAACGTTCCGGCATCAAGGTACTGTTTGGCGGTTTCGGCCTTCGGTTTCTCCTTGAATTGGTTCACTCGATAAGCTGATTCAACGGTCGACCCGTCGACGGTCGTCAGAGACTCCCCACGCTCGATGTAGCCGAACGATTCTGCTGGGTAGCTGGGTTTGATGCCAAAGGTTACTAGTCTGGATGGTTTGTCTTCCACCAACTGGCTGGCGTGCTGTATGGCTGCTTGAAATGCCGAGTCGGGAGAGATCACGTGATCGGCCGGCATGCATGCCATGATCGCGTCGGGGTCGTTCTTGCTGACCCAGGCCGCTGCAACACCAATGCACGGCGCCGTGTCTCGCTTGCAAGGCTCACCGAGCACGGACTCCGGCGGCAATTCCGGCAGCTGTGCTCGAATGGGATCTACCAGTCGCTGATTGGTGACGATCAGAACTCGATCCGGCGATGACAAGTCCCCCAGCCGTGCGACGGTGGACTGGAGCATGGACGAATCGCCCGCCAGGTTCAACAGTTGTTTCGGTCGCAAGGATCGGCTGGCTGGCCAGAATCGTGTGCCAGAGCCGCCCGCAAGAATAACAAGATGGAGCATGGCGTCTTATCTTTCCATAAATTGTGTGGCTCGAGTCCGTCCGAATCGAGTCGTCTTGCAGTTCGGAGCTGTGCCTACGCGAACGGTCTAGACTTGGTGGGCACAATCAATGCGAGTTGGATTGGCTTCTGCCCGTCGGCACAGATTGGTTTTGGTACTTCAGCTTCACTGCATAAAACGATAGCGTGAACGGTGAAGCAGTTTTCAATGCCGTGCCGAATTAGCTTTCGAAGTACTGATCGTTGTCGACAAACATCGTGTCGGTGATCTTCTCTCGCAATTCGTCGGCGTCCAATGCGAACAGCGGATTGATCTCCACGGTGACGTCGGCTTTGACCGTCGCACCTGCCGCTTCGAGCATCGCCACACACTTGCTTGAAATCGCTGAGCTGACGTATTCTGGAGTGTCTTTTGGCGCTCCGCTGGCGTTTTTGAGT